>JBDSAM010000091.1:0-5817 GCA_039922135.1 Blastocatellia bacterium | reverse complement strand
CAACGCGTACGTCCCAGCGGCGGGCGGCGCGGGGCAAGCCTTCAACCCAAATCGAAAGAAACGACTGGCGGCCTTGTCGTGGAAAATTATGGTCGTAGGTGGCAGCGTTAATGACATCACGGATGATCAAAGACGGAGAAACGCAAGCGGGTTTGTCATTCCACTTTCTGTAAGCTTTGACGGCAGCGCGCGTATCTGACTGGTAAAGCATTTCCACGCGGGCAAATCCGGCTGATCGGATCATCTGTGCCAGGCATTCAACATTTGGCGCCCACCAATTGTCGTACATTCCACCCAATTCATCGAACTCGTAGAATTCCATCGCTGGTTCATTGCCCGCGCGCATTTTGTCAATTACGTGGGATTCAATGATGGCGAAATCGCGCGTCACTTCACAGACGCGTTCCAGCGCCAGCAGTGGGTGGCGCAGGTGATACAACACGCCCAGGAACAGAACGATGTCATAAGAACCGGGTGCTCCCATCTTTTCTTTGGCGATGTCATACACGCTCAGTTCGTGAAATCCGGCGCTGGACTTCAGGGCTTCACGGGCGGCGAAGAAATTGTCAGGACGCCAGCAATCCACCGCTGTCACCTGTGCGCCATGGCGTTCAGTTTCAAACGTGTAGAAGCCATCCCAGCAACCAATATCCAGCAGTGTCTTGCCGCTCAAATCTTCCGGCAGTTCCAGGCTGTGATACAGATTCTGCAACTCAGCCAACGAATGCACGCCCGGCGTCACACGTCCGCTGCCCAGATCAATGCTGTGCCACCACGAACCGTCCAGCAGCATCTGATTTTGCTCGACGCCGGTCTGCGTTACTTGTTCACGCAATTCAGGGTTACTCATGGATGTTCTTTCGCGGGCGATTACCACTGCCCGCCTTCGACCAACTCAATTTCGAAATCAGTTGAAAGCTGATGGCCATTCCAGACGCGCACGATGTTTTTGCCAAGCTCCAACCCCGGCGGGACAGGGACGTTGATCTGCATATTGCCATCATCGCCCCACGCGCCAACATACACGGGCTTTGCGCCAAAACCGCCGATCTCAACGCGAACGGTGTCGCGCGTAGCGTCAGTGGGCAGACCGGCGACCGACAGCGCAAATACTGCGTGACGGCCACGGCGTGGCAGCACGTGGTCCAGCGTAACAGCGTTCAGCACGTCCATAATCTTCAGCGACGGCGAAGCTTCGATCGGTTGATCGTTCCAATGGCGATACGCTTTGATGACGACGCGCGAAGCCTGCCTGCGCAATACCTCAACGCGAACAAAACCGGCAGCGCGAGTCATTTGCACCAGGCATTCCGTGTTTGGCCCCCACCAGTTATCGTACTGGCCGCCCAGTTCATCCAGTTCGTAAAATTCCATAACCGGATGTTGCGTCTCAAATAAATTATCGATCTGATGCGTTTCGATGATGGCCACGTCGCGCGTCACTTCGCAAACCTGTTCCAGGGCCAGCAGCGGATGTTTGACGTGATAAAGCACACCTAGAAAGAAGACCACGTCGAACGCGCCAAGCTTCTCTTTCGTCACTTCGTACACGCTCAATTCGTGAAATTCGACAGCGGAGTTCAGCGCCTGCCGGGCGACGAAAAACTTTTCGGGCCGCCAGCAATCCACGGATGTGACATTGGCGCTATGTCGTTCAGCTTCAAAGGTATAGAAGCCATCCCAACATCCAATATCCAGCGCGCGTTTGCCCGCCAGATCATCCGGCAGCAGAAATTTAGCGTAGTTATCGCGAAGCTCCTCGATCTTATGCGCGCCTGGCGTAATGGCTCCGTCACCTAAATCAATACTGTGCCACCAGCCAGTCATGTTCAGCGCATCGCGCTGGGCGGCGGCGGTATTATCAAGAATCTGTCTGAGTTCGTTATCTTTTGAAATGGTTGTCATCTGGTATTTGGAATTTGATCGTTTGAAATTAAAGGGGAGCGATGGTATCTCTGCACTGTTATGCGAATTGCGCTTGACGCTATCCCACTGGTCGCGGCGAAAACAGGGATTGGGCATTATACGGACGCGCTGGCGAGGTCGCTAGCGCACATTCATACCGATCATCAGTACGTCTTACTCTCGCCCTTCGATTTCGCTTTTCATTCCGGTAACGGCACCCCGTCGAATCTGAGCAAACAGTTTTTTCCTGTGCGCTCGGTCTTTCGCAAATGGTGGCTGGCCGGATTGCCGGCAATGCTGCGTATTTCACCCCTGGACGTTTTTCATGGTACGAATTACTGCATTCCGGTCTTTTCGCCGTGTCCAACCGTAGTCACAATTCATGACCTGTCGCTGTTCACGCAGCCGCAAACGCACGAAGACGACAACGTCAAACGCGGCAAACGGCGCATGCCATTGATGGCTCGACGCGCCACGCGCATCATTGCGCCCAGTGATTTCACCAAAAGCGAGATCATCGAACATCTGGGCATTCGCGAAGACAAAATCCGAGTGATCTTCGAAGCGGCGCGCGAAGGGATGCAGCCGCTGCCGCCGGACGAATGCCAGACGGCACTTACCAAATACGACATACGCCCACCATACCTGTTGCATGTCGGGACGATTGAGCCACGAAAGAATCTGCTGACGCTGATTCGCGCTTATTACGAATTGTTGAAGCAGACTGATTACCGCCCGCAACTCGTGCTGTGCGGCGGGCACGGCTGGCTATTTGACGAAGTGTTCAAGCTGGTCGAAGAGTTGAAGCTGCAAGACCAGGTTCGGTTCACCGGCTACGTCCCGGATGAAGATTTGCCCGCGTTGTATTCGGCGGCGGACGTTTTTGTTTATCCGTCGGTGTACGAAGGCTTCGGTCTGCCGCCGCTGGAAGCAATGGCCTGCGGCACACCGACCGTCACCAGCAACGTATCGAGCCTGCCCGAAGTTATCAACAAGGGTGGGCTGTTGCACGATCCGAACAGTTGGCAGGATTTGGCGCACCAGATCATCAAAATGCTCGATCCGCAAACGCGCGAACATTTCCGCCAAGCTGGCTTGGAACAGGCCGCGTGCTTTTCCTGGGATCGCGCCGCGCGCGAAACGCAGGGCGTGTATGATGAAGTTTTTCAACTGTGGAGAAGATGAATTGTGGTTGCCATTGGTCAATCGTCGGTGGCAAGCGATTAACAACTGACCGCTGGCAACTCACAACTGACAATTATGAATCGTTTTAACTCTATTTTTCGCAACTTGCGGTTGATCATGACCGAGGAAATCACAGAGCAAGTCGCTGAACGCATTAGCGACTCAGAGATGCGATTAAATCATCGCGCTGACGATTATGAGCATGCCGTGGACTCCCGGATTGAAGAGCGATTCGGTGCCTTTCAAGAACAAACCGGACAGCGATTTGCCGATCTACAACGCCAGTCCGACGAACGCGGCGACAACTACGAAGCGGCTTTGGACGCGCGAATTGACGAGCGTTTGGCCCAAGCCGAATTACGTCTGGATGGACGAATAGCGGAAATTGAAAGCCACCTGGATGAACGGATTGATGAGATTGAAAGCCGCACTGATTTACGGATGACAGGAGTTGAAAGCCGCACTGATGTACGGATGGACGAAATTGAAAGCCGCTCGGATGAACGGCTGGCCGAAATTGACGCTCGGCTAGAGGTTCGTTTCGAGCAGCGTTCGCGCGCCACAGACAACCGCCTGGATGACCGATTTGCCAAGACCGAACGCCAGATTGACGAACGCTTCGGCGGGCTGGATCAGCGCACGGACGAGCGCATGGAACGCCACGAACGCAAGACCGACGCGATGATCCGTCAGTTCTCCACCGACATCGTCGAACGCAATGACGTGATGTTGCATCTGTTCGAACAGCGGCTGGACAAACAGCGGCGAGAATTGAAACAGATTCAAGAAACCGGACGGCAGCACTCAACAACCGAACAAGCCAGCACAGAAAGCGCCAATGAAACTGAAGGGGAGGCAGATGAATCTCACCGTCAACTAATCAGTTTCCGCAAAATGGCCAACGTCGCCACCAACGCGCAGGCAAAGATTCAAGCGTCCCCTGCTGGCAACGGCGCGCCGCTCTACCATCAGATTCTGGATTGGAAAAAAGTCGCGCACGAAGGGATGGATCGCTTCTCGCCAGACGAACGCGAGGTTGTGGATTACATCCTAAGTTTTCTGGACGATCCAAAAGAGCTTCATTACGTCACGCAGCACCTGCGCCGGTTCGTCTCCACGTTGCAGCGCATCCCGCCAGCTCAGCGCAGCACGGATCAATTGCTGGAATTGGGCAGCCTGTCGCACATCGCGCCAGCGATCAAAAAATATTGCGGCTATGCCGAAGTTCATTGCGCCGATTTCTGGACGGCTGACGAAAAGATTACGCACGAAACCGTCATGCAGAAACATCCAGCGAACGGCCATAATCCCGAGAGCCATTCGTTCGAGCTTCGCAACTTCAATGTCGAACGTGATGCCTTTCCCTACCAAGACGGTCAGTTTCATGCCGTCATCTGCTGCGAACTGATTGAACATCTGCAAAGCGACCCAATGCACATGCTGTGGGAATGCAATCGCGTGTTGGAGCCGGATGGTTGGTTTGTCTTGACGACGCCGAACATCGCCAGTTGTCGCGCTATTGAAGGCTTGCTGGTCGGCTGCGCGCCGTATCTGCTAGCACAATACAACGTTCGCGAAATTGTGGATCAGCACAACCGCGAATACGCGCCTTATGAAATCGGCGTCGCATTGGCCGCCGCGGGCTTTACGGTAATCGAGCTTGAAACCGAAGACGTCTGGTCGCGATCGAATCCGGCGATTCTGGATTTGCTGAAACAGGTTCAGATTTCAACTGAACTGCGCGGCGATAACATTTTTGCGCTGGCCAAAAAGACCAGCGCGCCCATCGAACGTTATCCGAAGGAGCTTTACATTGACTGAGGCAACCCGCGAAGAGATTGACGATTTGGCATCTCCAACTCTGAGCTTCACAGTTTCAGATGAAGCCGAAGGCACGCGCCTGGATACCTATCTCGCTTCGCAGATCACGACCACCAGCCGTTCCCAGATTCGCCGCGGCATCGAATTTGGCAAAGTAGTTGTGAACGGCCAGCAGATCACCAAACCTGCTTATGAAGTCAGCGCCGGAGAATTGATTCAGATCACCTTACCCGAAACCCAGCCGATTGCCGCCAAGCCGGAAAACATTCCGCTGGACATCATTCACGAAGACGAAGAGATCATTGTCATCAACAAACCTGCCGGAATGGTGACGCATCCGGGCGCGGGCGTCAGCAGTGGCACGCTGGCCAACGCGCTGGTTTACCATTTCAACGAACAGGCCTTGCAACTTCCCCGGCGTGGCGGCACGTCACGTCCAGGCATCGTGCATCGGCTGGATGTTGGAACGTCAGGGCTGATCGTCGTCGCCAAAACCGATCGCGCTCACCTGCGTCTGGCCGAACAATTCCAATCGCGCACGATCCGAAAAATATACTCAGCGCTCACTTATGGCGTGGTAAAAGAAGAGGAAGGAAAGATCGAAGCAGCGATTGGCCGCGATCCCCATTATCGCGTCAAGATGGCGGTCAGGCCCGAAGACATTGGCCGGTATGCATTGAGCTTTTACCGTGTCGCCGAACGCTTTGATGACTTCACGCTGCTGGATGTCGAAATCAAAACCGGCCGCACGCACCAGATTCGCGTTCACTTGGCGCACATCAAACATCCGATTGTGGCTGATCCAACATACGACGCTGGGCGCATCAATACGATCAAAATGCCGCAACTGCGGGCTGCAATTAACCGGCTCGACCGGCCATTCCTGCACGCCGCCAGCCTGAGCTT
>JBDSAM010000090.1:0-6081 GCA_039922135.1 Blastocatellia bacterium | reverse complement strand
TGCACTCCAAGCGCGGGAAAACAACCCGCGACACATTTTCCAAGGAGAACCTGAGTGGAAATCCCACTTCTGCATATTGACGCCTTCGCGTCAGAAGCGTTCAGAGGCAATCCGGCGGCGGTCTGTCTGCTAGAAATGTCCAAGCCCGACGATTGGATGCAAAAAGTCGCGGCGGAAATAAATCTGCCGATGACCGCATTCATCGTGCCCCGCCTCAAAGCAAATGAAGCCGATTTGCGTTGGTTTACGCCCACTGTCGAAATGCCATTGTGCGGGCATGCCACACTGGCCAGCGCGCATGCGTTATGGGAGACAGGCAGGCTCAATGAAGCACAAGAAGCGCATTTTCACACTCTCGGTGGCAGGCTGGTCTGCCGTCGTGTTGGAAAACAAATCGAGATGAATTTTCCGGCGCTGCTAATGCAAGAAGCAGATTTGCCATCAGCCATTGCCGAAGCCTTTGGCGTTCGTCCCCGGAAAGTCTTTCGCCAAAGATACAACGATGGTTCCAGCGGGAATTTCATGCTCGAACTTGATTCGGAGGAAGCAGTACGCAATTTGAATCCGAACTTTGAATTGCTGCGCAAAGCCGCCAAGGCAGGAATCATTGTTACAGCTCGTGGCAATACATCAAAGTTTGATTTCGTCTCGCGCTACTTCGCTGGTTATGTCGGTATTGACGAAGACTCAGCCACCGGATCGGCGCATTGCACGCTGACTCCATACTGGGCCGGGGTGCTGGGCAAAACGGAGATGACGGCTTATCAGGCATCGGCGCGTGGCGGCGTGATCGGCGTGCGCCTAAGCAAAGACAGAGTTTTTCTAGCCGGTGAAGCGATCACTGTCTTGCGCGGCAGTCTGTTGTGCTAGCTGCGGCGCATCTGAAGGAAAGCACACGATGAGAATCACTTCGCAGATTCGCCAAGCCACCATCGCTGACGCTGAACTGCTCACAGACTTGGCAGCACGCACGTTTCACTACGCGTTCGTGGACATGAACACGCCGCAAAATATGACGGCATATATGTCGCAGGCGTTCACCGTACTGCAACTGACTGCCGAACTTGGCGATCCCTGCGCCAAATTTTTCATTGCCGAAGTCGAAGGTGCCGCTGCCGGTTACGCCAAGATTCATGCGAATGAAGCGCCCGCCTGCGTCACGGGCGTGAAACCCATCGAATTAGTACGCCTGTACGTGGATCAGAAATTTCAGGGCGCGGGCTTGGCCAATGACTTGATGCAAACTTGTCTGGATGAAGCGCGCAGCCTTGGCTACCGGACGATCTATCTGGGCGTTTGGGAGCACAACCACCGCGCGCAGTTCTTTTACTTCAAATGGAACTTCCGCGTCGTCGGCAACCACATCTTTCAAATGGGCACGGATGCGCAGACTGACTGGCTGATGGAACGCGAACTCTAACTCTTATGAAATCATTTTATGTCCCAATCTTGATGGCCATCGGTGGCGGCGTGCTTTACCACGTTTCGCAGAAAGCCGTTCCCAAACAGGTCAGCCCGTTTGCGGCCATCATCATTGCCTATGCAGTTGGTATTGTGCTTTGCACAGTAGCAATGGTAATGGATCCGGCGGGCCGGTCTTTCGTGGCCTCGCTCAAAGCGACAAATTGGGCAATCATCTCGCTTGGCATTAGCGCGGCTGTGATCGAAGTCAGTTTTCTGCTGGCGTATCGCGCTGGGTGGAACATCAACTCGGCTTCGGTTGTCATGAGCATCTCTGTCGCACTGCTGCTGATTCCGGTTGGCTTGTTAGCCTTCAAAGAACATCTGTCGTCGCGCAGCGCCGCTGGCATTGGCTGCTGTCTTGTCGGCCTTTACCTGCTCTCAAAAAAGTAACGCCTCGCCTCTTTTACCAATGAATCAATATCTTGCTGTCTGGCTGCTGCTTTGCCTGATCTGGGGTTCGACATGGATCTTCATCAAGCTGGGGCTGGACGATTGGCCACCATTTACATTCGCTGCCCTGCGTTTTCTGTTGGCGGCAACTATCCTGTGGATGATTGTTTTGATCAGACGCACATCATTGCCTCGCGCGAGACGCGATTGGCTGATGCTGGCGGGGCTGGGATGCATATCGTTCGCTCTGAATTTCGGGCTAGTCTTCTGGGGAGAAAATCGAATTCCGTCAGGATTGACGGCAGTGTTGCAATCGGTGATTCCGGCGTTTGGGTTGATCATTGCGCATCACTATCTGCCCGGCGAGCGCATCACGGTGGCCAAATTGATCGGCGTCGCAATCGGAATTGCTGGCGTTGCCGTGATTTTTTCCGGCCAGACGCAGGTTGCCGGCAGCGCGGCACTGTGGGGCAGCGCGGCAATTGTGGGCAGCGCGATGTGTGTGGCCTACAGCAACGTGCTGATTAAAGCTTACTGTGGGCACCTGGACACGTTCCTGATGGTTGCAGCACAAATGACATTTGGATTGATCCCGTTGTTTACACTCAGTTGGATGCTGGAAGGAGGGCCGTTCAAATTGCGCTGGACAATGAATGCGACAGTAGCGCTGATCTATCTGGCCGTAGTCGGTTCAGCCATCGCGCTTTCGCTTTATTATTGGATGGTCAAAAAGATTGATGTGACCAAGACATTGCTAATTTCGCTGGTCACGCCTGTGATCGCGTTACTGATAGGGTGGCTGGTACGCGGCGAAGTGCTGACTTGGCGGTTGGCTTTGGGCAGCACGGCAATATTGTCCGGCATCGGCATGGTCGTTTTACCGAACCGTGCAAAGAGCAAAGATGAAGCCGAGGTAAAAGTCTGATAGCCATTGAACAAGCAACGACGGCAAATAATCTGCAAGCGGCGTGCGCGCTATTCACCGAATACGCCGCGTCGCTAGGCGTTGATCTCTGCTTCCAGAATTTCGATGAAGAGTTGGCCCACCTGCCAGGCAAGTATGCGCTGCCCGATGGTTGCCTGCTGCTGGCTCGCCACGATGGCGAAGCCGCGGGGTGCATCGCGCTGCGAAAGCTGGAAGAGAGCATCTGTGAAATGAAGCGGCTGTATGTCCGCCCGCAATTTCGCGGCTTGAATATCGGACGGTTACTGGCCGAAGGGATTATCGCCGAGGCTCGCCAATTGGGTTACGAGCGAATGCGCCTGGACACTCTGCCTGCGATGAAAGGCGCACAACAGTTGTACGCTGCGTTGGGCTTCAAACAGATTCCGGCTTACCGCCACAATCCGGTTCCTGATACGATGTTCCTTGAGTTGATTTTGTAACTGCCCATTGGAGGAAAGGGATGCGGATATTGATGACTTGTTTATGATTGCCGACAACGCGGGCGGGCAGTTGGAGATTATTGGCGGATTGCATGTTTGGGAGGCTTGGCCGAGTCTGATGCATCAAAAGACGATTGATTGCATCCGGCAAAGTTTCAAGCATTCAGATCAAGTCAATGGCGGCCGCGAATGTCTGCATTACGCAGGTCTGCATTACGCAGGTCTGCACATCAAGTTCCCTGACGGCTCCGTTAAACACTCTGACATCGCAATCTTCCACCGCCGCCCTCGCGAAACCGATTTTGCCGTCACGGATGTTCCCGAAGCAGTCATTGAAATCATCAGCGAAGGATATGAGAAGAAAGACCTTGAACTCGGCCCGCCGTTCTACCTTAGTCAAGGCGTGAAAGATGTGATCGTTTATAACCCATACACGAAAGTGACCCGCCACTTCACCGCTGCGGGGCAGAGCGAATATGCCAAGTCGGTTACACTGATATTGCAGTGGGGCTGCCAAGTGACGTTCTGAAAAGATAACGGCGGCCCATCGTGGCCGCCGTTATCTTTTCACCGAATTGCTGGGCTATCCAGCAGCCTTTGCGCGCAGCTTGCTGTGGCCGCGGCCATAAGCGAAGTAAATTACGATGCCAATCGCCATCCAGATAATCAGCCGCAGCCAGGTATCTTTGGGCAGACTGGCCATCAGCAGAATGCTGGTAATGGCGGAAAGTGGCGCCACAACCCAGACTAGCGGAACTCTGAAGGGGCGAGGCAGATCGGGCCTGCTCTTTCGCAACACCATGATGCCGATAGACACGATCACAAACGCAAAGAGAGTTCCGATGCTGACCAATTCGCCAAGCAGGCTGATAGGAACCAGCGCCGCCATGATTGCAACAACCCCGCCGGTAATCAGCGTCGTAATCCAGGGCGTGCGGAACTTCGGATGAATCTTGGCCGCCCAGCTTGGCAGCAGCCCGTCTTTCGCCATCGAATAGAACACGCGCGGCTGTCCCATCATCATCACGACCATCGTCGAACTCAAACCGAGTACCGCGCCGATTTTGATGATCAGCGAAAACGATTTGAGAATCCAACTCATCGTCGAGCCTGATGCCGCTTGTAGCGCAGCGGCGTCAATGGCGACGGCAATCGGGGCAGCAGCTTCTTTCAATTGAGTGTAAGAAACCAGCCCGACCATGATTCCCGAAACCAGGATGTAAAGCACAGTGCAAATCAGCAGCGAGCCGATGATCGCCCGGGGCATATCGCGCTGCGGATTCTTAGCCTCCTGCGCGGCGGTGGAGACCGCATCAAAACCGATGTAGGCGAAGAAAATGACCGCCGCTCCGGTGAAGATTCCGCTGACCCCGAATTCGCCAAAAACCCCTGTATTCGGCGGAATAAACTTTATGCAATCGCCAACGCCCGGCGTGCATCCCATGCCCAGATAGTGTGTGTTGACGTAACCGATTCCCGCAATAATAAAGAGAACGACCACCGCGATTTTGATCATCACGATCACGGAGTTGAAGTTCGCTGATTCCTGAATTCCTTTGACCAACAGCAGCGTGATGGCGATGGAGATTAGAAAAGCAGGAAGGTTGAATATCGCCGTTGCCGTCGGTGCGCTGATGCCCGCTTGCGAGATCGCCGTCGCCAGTTCACTGGTCAACATGTTGTACCCGGCAGAGGGGTGCAGGATCGTTTCGCCGATTTTGACGTTGTCGAGTTGAGCAGCAGCAGCCTGCGTCAGACCGGCAAACTTGATTCCCGGAGCCGCGCTCATCGTGATGGGAAACGGGATGCCCAAACTACCCAGCAGACTGACCACATTGCCAGACCAGCCAACTGCCACCGTCGCCGCGCCGAACGCATATTCCAGAATCAAATCCCAGCCGATAATCCACGCGACAAACTCACCGAGCGTGGCATACCCGTAAGCGTAGGCGGAGCCGGAGATCGGCACACTGGCGGCAAACTCTGAATAACAGAGCGCGGCAAACAGGCTGACGATGCCTGCTATGATCATTGACACAACGACTGCCGGCCCCGCGTGTTTACCCGCCGCCTGCCCGGTCAACACAAAAATGCCCGTACCAATAATCGCGCCGATTCCGAGCATGGTCAGCGCCGTTGCGCTCAGGGTTTTCTTCAGTGTGTGTTCGCCCTCGGCTCCTGCTTCGGCGATGATCTGGTCAATAGGCTTGGTTGCAAACAGTGACATCCTGGTCCTCCTGGGCCTCGTCAACGCAGGCCGGTTCGGGTTACTCAAGTAATGCTGTGATCAGCGGTAGATTGTTAGAAATTGCGTTCGACTGCGTGATGGAATCGCGGATTGATCGAAAACCTTTATTGGCGACTCCGAAGTGGCGCATACTCTAAACGCAGTCTTCGGAAAGCGTCAATGCCTGTGCGGCCTAATCTCCCAGCGCTTCACCGGGAACGATGGGTAAAACCCAACAAACGGAGGAAAAGTCTCATAGCCTTTCTTGTCATCGTTGATGAAGCGATGGTTAGCGTGATTTCTTATTCCTGCTTTTTGACCTCACAAAACATCGATTTTCGGGAGGCAGCAAATCAGGTTCGGATCAGCCGAGGTACGGGCAAAATAGGACATAGCGAAGTGGCCGAATACTTTAGATTTCGGCCACGGTGGTTTTTCTGATGAAAAACAGCACTTTCATTGGGTTTTTGAAGTGCACTTTTAAGGAGGTTTTTGGCCACCATGTTTTTCGACGCGATTTTTTGCATCGATAATTCATAGAAGTCAAAGAGACTTTCGGCCTATGTCCTAAAATTACACGTATGTCGGCTGTACCCGGTGATGGTTCGCCTAAT
>JBDSAM010000089.1:0-4001 GCA_039922135.1 Blastocatellia bacterium | reverse complement strand
GTTGCAGCGACCGCACCGCCACAACGACAAAAACGCCCAGCCCCACTGCCATTAGAATCGTGCGCGTCTGATTGCCAGGACGATACAGACTGTTGATCCCCTGTCGCAGTGCAAACGATGGCGCGCGTCGCAAGCCGCGCAGAATCCTCATCAGCACGGTCGCCGTCAGACTGAGCAGCAACGTCACCGCTGCCAGCGCGCCCAGAAAGATGCCGCCGACTTTCAGCGAACCCGCCTGCCAACTGGCCAGCCCAAGCAGGCCAGCAACAACGACGATGGCGGTGACAATGCGCAGCCAGTCGAATCTTTTGCCAGCGACTGTATCGGCACTGCGCAAAACCAGAATCGGTTTGATATGCCGAATCTCCAGCAGAGGCAGCAGTGAAAAGAGCAGCGCCACCAGCAGGCCAATTCCCAAGCCTTGCAGCGCAGCCTGCCACGTCAATCCAAACTCGATATTGAACGGCAAACTTCCGGCGAAGTATTTTGGCAGTGCCCACGCCGCTGCTTGCGCCAGCAACAAGCCGAGCAAGCTGCCCACCAACCCTAGCGCAAGCACCTGCACCAGGTATGCGCCCAGCACCCGCGCGTTGCTTCCGCCCAAAGTTTTCAGAATCGCAATTGTCTTCATCTTCTGTTGGACGAAAACACGCGTCACGCTGCTGATGCCAATCCCGCCCAATACCAGAATCACCAATCCGATCAGGCTTAAATAGTCTTCGACCTGCGTCAGCGACTCGCTCATCCGATCCTGCGAATAACGAAACGAGCGCACGATGATGCCGGATTGCGCGGTCAGTTCGCGCCGCAACCGCCCGACCAGCCGATCCATCTGGCCTTCCTTCACTTTGAACAGCACGCGGAACCGCGCGCGGCTTCCCATTCCCGCAAGGCCCGCCGCCACGGCATCATCGTAATCAATCATCACGCGCGGGCCGATGCTGAACGCGTTCATCGAATTGCCCGGCTCCTGTTCAATGACCCCACGAATCTGGAAGTCGGCGTTGCCGATTTTCAGCGTATCACCCACCTTCACATCTAGCGCCGTCAGCAAGTTTTCTTTGACCAGCGCGCCACGATCTTTCAACAACGTGTGCGAATAGGGTTTGCCGCCCGCCAAAACCATCTCGCCATAAAACGGGAACTGCGATTGGACGGCTTTCAGCTCGACCATCTTCGGCACGGCCATCCAACTTTCCGCCGACCGCGCCATCGTTGCCGTCTCCAACACGTCCGTATGCGCCTCAACAATCGGCGAACTGTAGGTGCGTTCCAGCGTCGCCCTCGTTGCGTCATTCAGGGCGTTGTTCGACGACACCTGCACGTCCGCCGTCAACAGCGACCGCGCGTCGCGCGTGACCGCCGTGCGCAAATTCTGCACCAGCGAGCGTAGCGCGACAATTGAACCGACGCCGATGGCAATGCACAGAAAGAAGAAGAGCAGCCGGTACCACGATGCGCGCATTTCACGATAGGCAAGATTAAAGATGAACTTCATAACGTTACTTCGACTTACTTCAGGGCAATGATCAGATTGCGATATGGCTTGCCTTTATTGACCAGCAGCGGCGCGTCCTCGCCCTTGTTGTGCCAAACGATCTCGCCTGATTGGCGCTGTTTGACCTGCTTCTGGCCCTGGGTATCAGTGGCTTCGTAGCTGGCCGGATCCAGAAAGACGATGATTTGATCGGTCGGGCGTTTGTACCCCTCGCGACGCGCGTCCGCCGACATTGTCATTTCAGTGACGGTCACGCGCGGGTTATCCAACAAGACTTTGGGTTCCGGCGCGGTTGCGATTTTGCCCGCGATGGCCAAGCCCGTGGACAGTCCGGCAGCAAACAGCACAACGGCGATGGCAACAGCCAATCCGCTAAGCCACAAAACTCTTTTCGACATTTGTTTTCTCCGGGGTTGAATTGAACAGAATATCTTCGACCACGCTCCCATCCTGCAAGCTGATCTTGCGATCCGCCATATCCGCTAACCTGTGATCGTGCGTGACCAGCAGCAAAGTCGTCCTGCGTTCGCGGTTCAATTTAAGCAGCAATTCGAAGATATGACCGCCGTTCTTGGAATCCAGATTGCCGGTCGGTTCGTCGGCCAGCAATATCTGCGGATCGTTGGCAAAGGCGCGGGCAATGGCCACCCGCTGGCTTTCGCCACCCGAAAGCTGCGACGGGTAATGATGCCCGCGATCGTGCAAGCCGACATCATCCAGCAATCTTTGCGCGCGCGCGCGCGGCTTGCTGACGCCCATAATCTCCATCGGCGTCAGGATGTTTTCGTAGGCGGTCAGCGACGGGATGAGATGGAATGATTGAAAGATGAAGCCGACCAGCCGCCCGCGCAGTTCCGCCAATTGGTCTTCGCCCATCCGCGTGATGTCGTGGCCGTCCAGCCGGATGCTGCCTGTGGTTGGCGCGTCCAGGCCTGCAATCAGGCCAAGCAACGTGGATTTGCCGCTGCCTGACGGGCCGATGACGGAGATGAATTGACCGCGCGGGATTTTTAGTTCGAGCGGCTGGAGGATAGTGAGTTGTTCGCTGCCGCTGGTGACGACTTTGGAAACGTTTTCGATTTCGATCATGCTATCTTTACTTTTGGGTGCCGGGCGGCGAACGCGCCGCATTCCATAGAATTTTTAGAGCAATACAAGCCTCTCGGGCGCTTTTGGAACATTGATGAAGACTATGCCTTTTCAATATCGCAATTTCAAATCACGTTTCTATCACGCATTGTTTATCGCGTTGCTGACGCTGTCCGCTGTTGGCTGCCAGCAAGCGAAGTCAGACGAGCGGGCCTCCTCGCAGCCTTTGCCCAGCCCGGCGGCGACGCCCGCATCGGCGATGATCTCCACCAAGTCCGAAGAATTGCCTGCCATAGTCGCATTCGGCGACAGCCTGACTGCGGGCTACGGCCTGAGCCAGGATGAATCCTACACGGCTTTGCTGCAACGCCGGCTGGACGAAAAAGGCTATCGCTACCGCGTCATCAACGCAGGCGTGTCGGGTGACACTTCGGCTGGCGGCGCGCGGCGAATTGATTGGGCGCTGCAATCGGGCACCGTCAAATTTTTGATTCTGGAACTGGGCGGTAACGACGGTTTGCGTGGTTTGCCGGTGGCCGAGATGCGAAAGAATCTGTCGCGGGTCATTGAACGCGCTCAATCGCGCGGCGTTACGGTCATCCTGGCCGGGATGGAAGCCCCGCCGAATCTGGGCACGGAATACACACGCGAATTTCGTCAGGCATTCCGCGACTTGGCGAAACAGCACGATACCGCCTTCATTCCATTTGTGCTGGAAGGTGTGGGTGGGCTTGTCGAACTGAATCAGCCTGACGGCATTCATCCAAACGCCGCAGGCGAAAAGATTTTTACAGACACGATTTG
Source organism: Blastocatellia bacterium (assembly GCA_039922135.1). Taxonomy (GTDB): domain Bacteria; phylum Acidobacteriota; class Blastocatellia; order RBC074; family RBC074; genus RBC074. Next base: position 610 of record JBDSAM010000089.1, on the reverse strand, counting down.
GCGCGCCCTGGAACCGCTGCTGACGAAATAGAGAGAGGGATGGAGAGAGGGAGTGATAGAGAAATTTTCTCTCCATCCCTCTATCTCTCTATCCCTCTCTCTTTTTCTCCCTTCACTTCATCTTCTTCGACAGTTCGGCGTGAACGCGCTCCAACAGCTTTTTGCTGGCGCGGATGCCGTCTGGCTCGCTCATCTTCTCGCCTTCATATTCGATGCCGACAAAGCTGTGGTATCCGGCATCCAGCACAATCTTCATCATCCGGTGGTAATCAATTTGAATCTCTTCGCCGCGCTCGTCGAAATCGTGCGTCTTCGCGCTGACAGCCTTGGCATAGGGCATCATCTCAGTCACGCCTTTGTACCGGTCGTATTCTTCGCCCGGACCAACGCGGAAGTTGCCGAAGTCTGGCAGCGTCCCGCAGTTCGGATGATTGACCATCTTCATTACGCCGGTCAGCCATTGCCCATTGGATGACAGCCCGCCGTGGTTTTCGACGATGACGGCAATTTTATGTTGCGCGCCGAACTCAGACAGCCTGTGCAATCCATCGGCAGCCAGCTTTTGCTGTTCTTCGTAACTGCCTTTGCTTTGCGCATTGACGCGGATGAT
>JBDSAM010000088.1:0-5116 GCA_039922135.1 Blastocatellia bacterium | reverse complement strand
CTAACCAGCCATTCTTAGGAATAAAGATTCATGGGTTGCGTTAACAGCGCAACCGGATCAATGACGTTCAATGCTTCACGCACAAAAAACGCTTCGCCGCGCGCCGCGCCGATCATCGCGCCGAAATAGCGGTCGCGCGCTTCCACCTCTTGCAGAAAACCTTCGGTGCTGACACGGGATTGGGCTTCGGCGCTGTCGGGATTGAAAAACTGCGACACGTGGGCGCGAATCGCTTCCCATTTGCGTTCACTCTCGTCGCTGATATCCACAATGAATGTTGGCGCGACGGTGCGCGGAAATAGGAAATAGGCGACGCAGTTGGGTCGCCAGCGTTCTTGCCCGCCTTCTGCGTCATATTTTTTCAAGCCGGAGATATGGGCGGCTTCGCGGACAAGTTGCGCGGTGTGTGCGTGGTCGGGGTGCGGATCATCCTTGTACTGCGTGAAGAGAATGCGCGGGCGTAAACGGCGCAGAACGCGCACCAGCTTGATGCGTGATTCTTCGTTGACCCAGATGTGCGCGTCACCCAGATCAAGGTTTTCACGGACAGCCACGCCCAGAATTTCCGCCGCGCGTTCAGCTTCCAGCGCGCGAAGTTCCGGCGTGCCGCGTGTGCCCGATTCGCCGCGCGTCATATCCAGAATGCCCGTGCGGTATCCCATTTTGGCTAACTTGATCAGTGTGCCGCCGACCGACAGTTCAACATCGTCGGGATGAGCAGCAATAGCCAGCACATCAAGTTGCGAATCTCGTTCATCAGCCATAGCGCGGGAAGGGTAACACAGTTGCTTGGGCGCGCACGCGGCCCGTATGCGCCCCAAGCCACATTGATGGAAAATCCATGCGAGATGGCATATTCTGGCGCAGCTTTGAAATAGTCGCTTCCTGTACATGCCCTGCAAGCACATGCCCTGCAAGCAGGCTCGAACTTCTCTCAAGAATCGAATTCATATTTTCGGAGGAATAACCCACAGTGCAATCTTCTGTAAAAGCGAAGGCTGTTAAGCAACCGGAGTCTGTCGCCAGCTTAGGCCTATCGCATAACACGGCGTCCCGCCTGCAAACCCTGATGCTGCGCGCGGCGGTGATTATTGGCGGCGCTTCAGTCATGGTCGTTGAGATTTTAGGCTCGCGCGTATTGGCGCCGGTCTTCGGGACGACACTGCACGTTTGGAGCGCGCTGATTACCGTCACGCTGGCGTCGCTGGCAATTGGATATGCCTGGGGCGGGCGCATTGCCGACAAACGTCCGGGCTTGGGCACGTTGATGACCGTGATGGCGATTTCAGCAGGCACGCTGTTGATTGCCGATCTGATCACCAAACCAGTGCTGAGCGCGGCCTACGCCGCAGGAATGGTCAGCGGGACATTCGTTGCGGCGCTGGCTCTATTTCTGCCAACGTTGTTGCTGCTGGGCATGGTTTCACCGATGGCGGTGCGTGCGGCGGCTGATCACTTACATTTGGGACGCAGCGTCGGCAACCTTTACGCCATTTCGACAGTTGGTTCGGTCGTCGGCAGTCTGGTGGTCTCTCTTCTGATTATTCCAAACTTAAATATTCACGTAGCAATTATCGGTACGGCGGTGGCGTTGGCCATTGTTCCGCTGTGGTATCTGCTAATGAAAAAACGCATGCAAACGGCAGCGCTGCTAGTGGTTGGATTGGCATTGGCATCAGTGGGCACTGCGATGGCGGGCCAGGAAGCCGACCGCGAAGTGCTCTATAAAAATAAGGCTTTCCGCGTCACGGCGCGCGTGCCGTCGGCGTACGGCGATCTGGTGGTCAGCGATGAAGGCAGTGTGAAATACCTGTTTCTAAACGGAGTGCAGCAGGGGTCTTTGATCGGGGACGTTTCGTTCGCGCGTTACGCTTACGGATTGCAGCGGCTGGCAACAGCCAAAGGCATTCCGAAGACGATGTTAATCTGGGGATTGGGCGCGGGCGTTTATGCGCGCGCAATGGCCGAAGCAGGAACGCAAGTGACCGTTCTGGAAATTGATCCGATGTCTGAAAAGGTCGCGCGCGAACATTTCAAATTACCCCAATCAGTCAAAGTCATCATCGGCGATGCGCGCACCGAAACGGCGCGGATGAAAGAGAAGTTTGACGTGATCGTGCTGGATGCCTTCAGCGGAGATTCGCCGCCGTTTCACCTGTTGACGCGCGAAGCATTCGCCGACTTGAAAGAGCGGCTTGCACCTGGCGGACTGGTTGTTGCCAACATCGTCGGCGGTCTGACGGGGAACGCGGCAAAGCTGGTTTCATCAGTTGCGATGACATTGGAAACATCGTTTGGCAAGACATTGGCCTTCGCGCCGAACTGGTATCTGAGCGGCAAGCCCGACAAGATGGTTTCGACGATATTTCTGGTTTGCGGAGAACTGCCGGAAACGCCCGAGCCCTTCACGATGAAAACTTCGGAAGAGGTGCGCAAGCTGAAGTACATTGAATCCGTTTTCGCCTCTCGCCTGGAACTGCGGCGTGAAGGGGCGATGGTGTTGACCGACGCTTACGCGCCGCTGGAAGCCTGGTCGGACGACGCGGTGCAGGCGATGCGGTACTGACAATTTTTTCCAGGCATCCATTCAACGACTGGCGTCAACTGAGAGGAGTTCATATTTTGCCAAATTTCAGAATCGTGCCGAAATCTCAACTGGGAACGCAGAGCAAGTTTCAACTACTGCCCTGAACATGAAATTGGGTAGATGTCCTAGCTAATGAAACGACGGTGAAGTTGAACCAGTTAAATTTCTTTTGCGCCGACCCGTGTCTGGCAATGGACAACCGGCAACCGGATATGCACAATTGCCGCTCAATTGCCCCATCCGCCCCCGCGACATTTATTCTTGCCTTGATTGCTGCCCTGATTCTGCCCTGAACAGGTATATACACAGACTGCTCACACGAGCATAAGGAGTCGTGACGCAATGAGAAGATCGCGTTTTGTAAGACTGTTATTGCTGCTCATTGCAATGGGGTTGCTGGCTGGCGGTTTGGTTGCCAGAGCCCAATTTGCAAACGAAGTTGCACCCAGTGGGAATTCACAAGATCTGCGGCAAGCGCCCTTAAAGAAGGTTGCGCCGTGGGTATTGGCCAAGACTGCGGATGGCGAAGACGCCGAATTTTTAGTCATCTTCGGCGACCAAGCTGATTTAAGCGCCGCCGAACAACTCCGGACAAAAGAAGAAAAAGGACGCTACGTTTTTGAAACATTGCGCGCCAAAGCCGAGGCATCGCAAGCCTCGCTGCTGGGCTGGCTGGATGAACGCAAGGTCGAACACCGCGCGTTCTACATCGTCAATGCCATTTGGGTAAAAGCTTCGCGCGATGTGGTAGTGGAAATTGCCGCGCGCGCCGATGTCGCCAACATAGTCGGCAACCCGCAACTGCGCGGCGTGCGTCCTGTCGAAGTTACTGAAAGCGAGAAGCAAATAGCCGCGTTGGCCAATGCGCCGGAAGATGTTGAAGCCGGCGTCAACGCCATTCACGCGCCTGAAGTTTGGGCGCTGGGTTTTACCGGCCAGGGCATCACCATTGGTGGGCAGGACACGGGCATTGAATGGGATCATCCGGCGCTCAAAGGCCACTATCGCGGCTGGGACGGCTCGGGCGTCAATCACGATTACAACTGGCACGACAGCATTCATGTCGGCGCGAAAAATGGCGGCGGCCCGTGCGGCACAGATAGCAAGGTTCCGTGTGATGACGACAGCCACGGCACGCATACGGTAGGCACGGCCATTGGCGCGGATGGCGCGCAGAATCAGATTGGCGTTGCGCCAGGAGCCAAATTTATGGGCTGCCGCAACATGGATCGCGATGATGGCACGCCCGCGCGATACATTGAATGCTTCGAATTTATGCTTGCGCCGTATCCGGTTGGTGGAAGCCGCGAGCAGGGCGACCCGTCAAAAGCGCCCGACATCACCACCAATTCCTGGGGCTGTCCACCATCAGAAGGCTGTGATCCAACCTCTTTACAGGCCGCCATTGAAGCGCAGCGCGCCGCCGGCATTATGACCGTCGTCGCGGCGGGCAACGAAGGCGGGCGTGGTTGCAGTTCTGTCGCAACGCCGCCATCGTTTTACGATGCCAGTTATTCCATAGGCGCAATCAGCGCCAGCAATGGCTTGATTGCCAGTTTCAGTAGTCGTGGCCCCGTCACGATTGACGGCAGCAATCGCATCAAACCGGACATCACCGCGCCTGGCGTCAGCGTGCGATCGGCGGTGCGCGGTGGTGGTTATTCATTTTTGAGCGGCACTTCGATGGCCACGCCACATGTCGCAGGAGCGGTGGCACTGCTGTGGTCGGCGTATCCCAGTTTGCGCGGCAAGGTTGATCTGACCCGCAGCATCCTTAACGAATCCGCCGTCCACGTTTTCACCAGCGATTGCGGCAGCAACAGCGCCAGCTTCCCGAACACGGTTTATGGATATGGGCGGTTGGACATCCGCGCGGCAATTGATCTGGCAGCGACGACCATTGGCACTGCCGAATTCAAATATGGTGTCAAAGGCGGCAATGGTGAAGTAGTTGTGGCTGCGCTGCCAATGGTGACGTGGCGCGCTGTCAGCAACAATGACTGGATCACGATTACAGCCGGTAGCACAGGCACGGGGCTTAGCGTGGTCTTCTTCAATGTTGCGGCAAACACCAGTACCGCTGCACGCACTGGCACGATCACGGCGGCTGGCCGGTCAATTACGATTTTGCAACCCGGCGTTGCCCCGCTGTTCGTCGCATCGGGGCACGCGTTGACGCCGAACGGGTTGCCGATCAGTAGCGTGAGGCTGACCTTTTCGCGCGTTTCCGGCGGCGGTGACGTGCCAGATGGCGAGGTGCTGACCGATATAAACGGCAATTGGAGCCAGTCGGGTTTTGAGCCGGGAACGACCTATCGTGTCACGGCCACAAAGATTCGCTCTGCTTTCTCTCCAGACTCGCAGGATTTCAGCGCGGCGACCACAACGCTTGATTTCACCAGCGTCGCCCGCGGTATCTCACGTTAGTTCGGTGATCGGCGGCCGGTGGTCAGTGGTTGGAAAATAGCCACCGGCCACCGGCCACCGACTACCGGCACCAATGAACACAAAGATCACACAGTCACCATC
>JBDSAM010000087.1:0-3262 GCA_039922135.1 Blastocatellia bacterium | reverse complement strand
TCGTCGGAAATGTCCGAAGCGATGTTCAGTCCGCTGAGCCTGGTGCGTTGGGGATTGCTACTGATCTTTGTCTGGCAGGCGTGGCGGATAAAGATGCCCAGCACGTTTCGTCCGGACGCGGGGCTGGTCGGGCTGGTGGTGCTGCTGCTGGGCGATATGCTGGCGTCCGCTTTCTATGCCGGCGATTTCAGTTATTCGTTTTTGCGCGCGGTAAGTTTCGCGTTGCTGGCATATGCGGTCATGAGAGGGATGACCTTTTACCTATTTCACAGCGTCAATTGTCTGATGTTGTTCCGGCTCAAATACTACGCCGCCTGGATCATGCTGGCGCCTGCGATGGTCATGCTGCTGTCTGGCCTCGGTTATGGCATTACGATCATCGGGGAACAGTACGCCGGTTTCTTCGGCAATCAGAATATGTACGGCACCTTCTCTGCGCTGGTCACGCCTTACGTGCTCTTTCACTGGCGCGTGGTGGCGCAGAAGAAATGGGAGAAGTGGGCGGACATCTGCCTGTTGCTGCTGATCTTCGCCGGTGTCTGGTTTTCCAATTCGCGCAATGGAATGATTTCGAGCGTTGTCGCCGCCGCCGCCTACTTCTTCGTCATCAATTTGCAGAATCGCATTAAGGTCATTATGGCCACTGTGTGTGTGTTAACGGCGCTGGCCATCTCGCCATCGCTGCAGAATGATTTGCTGGGCTTCGTGCGCAAAGGAACGGACAGATCAAGTCAGGTGAAAGACCTGCAGTCGCAACTGACCGAAGAGGAGCGCTTCAAGATGTGGAACGGCGTGTTGCCTGAGTTCTGGAAGAAGAAGCTGACAGGCTACGGTTTCGCCGCCTCGCATCTGCTGGTCTTCCCTTTCACCAGGGATGAAGAGGCCGGGCGCATGCTGCACAACAGCTATTTGGAGATATTCGGCGATCTGGGGTTGCCGGGGATTTTCTTGTTGCTGCTAATCATCTGCTTAGTCAGCGCAAAGTCGGTGGCGCTCATCCGGCTGCGGGGTGAACCTCTGGAACGCAATATCAACGCGGTCTTCATCGCGGTCTTCGTCGCTGGTTCGATTAACGCCTTCTTTGAAAGCTGGATGTTCTCGGTCGGGAATCTGATTTCATTGTTGTACTGGGTGCCGGTGGCGGGCATCGCGGCGCGCTGGGCGTGGCGGCCCATGGCAGCGAGTGAACCGGTGATGGCGGCTGGCACATACGCCCAGATGCCATACGGCGGGTTGCAACCGCGGCTTGAACGAAAGTGAGCGCCGGCAAAATGCCACGAATCTTGATCAATGCCCTCGCTTCGACGGCAGGCGGCGGCATTACTTATCTGCGAAATGTCCTGCCTAGATTAAGCCGCAACGGGTCGCATCAGTACCTGGCGCTGGTGCCGCCAGCGCAGTTGGAAAGTTGCGCTGGATGGGAAAGCGAGCGGTTGCGCGTGGAAGCCGCAGCCGCGCCAAATTCCACGCTGGCGCGAATGTGGTGGGAGCAGACGGGGCTGCGGCGCTACATCAAATCCCGGCGAATTGATGTGCTGGTTTCGCTGGGTAACTTCGCACTGTTTGCTTCACCCGTGCCGCAGATTCTTTTTAACCGCAATGACCTTTATTTTTCGCCAGAGTTCGCGCGCGACCTGCAATCCCGAAAGCTTCGCGGCGCATTGCTCACCCACCGAATGAAAAGCTGGCTGGCGCGGCAATCCATCAAGCATGTTTCTGGCAAGCATGTTTCCGGGCGGGCGGCTATCAACGTCGCGCCGACGGAAGCCTTTGCCAATCGCATTCGATCAACTAATGGACTCAGGGATGTCGCCGTTGAGGCGCTACGCTTTGGGTTTGATGTTCAAAGCTTTACCGATCATCGGGACGCCTTGCCTGAAGCAGTGCTTGCCCAACTGAACTTAAACGCCAACTGCCGCCGTCTGCTCTACGTCAGCCATTACAACTACTTCAGGAACTTCGAGACGTTGATTCGCGCGCTGCCGCTGATTAAATCGCGATTGAAACAACAGACCGGTGAAGACGTGCAGTTGGTGCTGACGACAGACATCCAACGTGGCGCGGTCTATGGCGGGTATGATGCGACGATGGCGGCGGAGTTGATTGATACCTTGGGCGTGCGCGAAGACATCGCGATGCTTGGCCCGGTGGATTATGGCAGCCTGCATCAGTTGTACAGGTTGTGCGATGTGTTTATCTGCCCGTCGTATTCAGAAAGCTTCGGCCATCCGCTGGTTGAGGCGATGGCGTCGGGCGTGCCTGTTATTGCTGCTGATCTGCCGGTACATTGCGAGGTTTGCGGCACGGCTGCCATATACTTTGACGTGTTTGATGAAGCTGCGTTGGCAACGCAATGCGTGTGGGTACTGGCGGATCAACCCTTGAGCGGGCGGATGAAAACAGATGGGCTGGCGCGCAGCCACCAATTTTCCTGGGATGAGCACGTGCGGCAACTAGAGGTGCTGATCCAGCGCATTGCGCCAAAATGAACAAGATGACTGCATCAATAAATAAAACGGGCAAACTTCCCGTTTCTGTCATCGTTCCCGCAAAGAACGAAGAGCGCAACATCGCCGCTTGTTTGGCGAGCGTCGAGTGGGCGGACGATATTTGGCTGGTTGATTCGCACAGCACTGATCGGACGTGCGAGATTGCGCAACTGCACGGCGCACAGGTGGCGCAGTTCGATTATGCAGGCGGGTTTCCTAAAAAGAAGAACTGGGCGCTGGCGAACCTGTCGCTCAAGCACGAATGGATTCTGCTGCTGGACGCCGACGAACGCGTCATGCCAGAACTGGAAGCGGAGATTCGCGAGCGGCTGGGTGGGAAACAAGGCCCAAACAAGTATGGCGAGTGTGATGGGTATTACGTCAATCGCCGTCTGATCTTTTTGGGCCGTTGGATCAAACATTGTGGCTGGTATCCCAGTTGGAACCTGCGGCTGTTCAAACACCGGCTGGGCCGGTATGAACGGCTGGAAGCCGAAAATGTCGAGAACGCAGGCGATGTTGAAGTTCACGAGCACGTCGTGCTGGATGGGCGCGCAGAGTATCTGAAACACGACCTGCTGCACGAAGATTTCAAAAGCATCTTTCATTTCATCGAACGCCATAACCGGTATTCAAACTGGGACGCGCGCGTGTATGCGAACTTCTCAAGCGATGTTGCGGCTTCGAGCAGCATCGGCGCTTCGCTGTTTGGTTCGCCACTGGAACGCAAACGATTCATCAAACGGATGTGGGCACGGCTGCCGTTTCGTCCG
>JBDSAM010000086.1:0-4774 GCA_039922135.1 Blastocatellia bacterium | reverse complement strand
GCCAGCGCCGTGTCAATGAAGTTCAATCCCTGATCAATCGCCAGATTCAACGCGCGGCGCGCTTCGTTATCGTCGCCGCCCGTCCACTGAATCCCACCAATCCCCCATGCGCCGTAGCCGACTTCGGACACTTCAATCCCGGTTCTTCCCAGAGTGCGATAGTTCATGACTTCTCCTGTGCTTGTTTGCCCACGAAGTTTCACGAAGAAGCACGAAGAGTTTGATATTGTTCTTCGTGAAGCTTCGTGTGACTTGGTGGGTGTTTTTTCCTTGTTGATTAAACGATGGTATCAATAGCGCCGCGATTTACTCATTCCACAGAATGAACTGTCAAGTTTAGGAGGTCACCGCTTGCACACATACGATCTGCTCAAACTCATCGGTGTAGTCATCATCGTCGTCGGGATCGCGCTGAAACTGCGAACGACGTTGGTCGTTGTTATCGCGGCGCTGGCGACGGGACTTGTCGCGGGCCTTCCCCTCTTTTCGCACGAAGGAATCTTTCAACAACAACCCTTTTGGCAACAAATCCCCTTTCTGACAAAACCCGGCCAAACCGGCATCATCAACATACTGGGCAAGGCATTCGCCGACAACCGGCTGATGACCTTGTTTATCTTGACGCTGCCCGCGATTGGTTTGGCGGAACGGTTCGGATTGCGTGAACAGTCCGCCGCGTTGATTCGCAAGGTTCGCGCAGCAACGGTTGGAAGGTTGCAGATGGTCTATCAACTTTTCCGAGTGCTGCACGGCGCAATGGGCGTCCGCCTGAATGGCCATCCACCGTTCGTGCGACCAGTGATGTTTCCCATGTCGCTGGGCGCTGCCCAATTAAAAGCGGATGGTGACATCACGCCGAAAGCCGTTGAACGAATCAAGGCGGCCAATGCAGCGGCGGAAAATTACGGCAATTTCTATGGGCAAAACCTATCGCCGGTGCAGGCCGGAATTTTGCTGGTTTATGGCGTGATGCAAGGTCTAGGATTCACGGTTAGCCTGTGGGATCTGGTTCGCTACACAATTCCTGTCGTGATGGCTTCCATTGTTTTCGCAGTCGTGCAGTTCACTTGGCTGGATCGTCAATTGGAGCAAGAGATGAATCAGCGGACGAATTTGAAACTAGAGGCTGGGCAATGACGATGGTGCTATTAATTTCGATTTCGGCGCTGGCAGCCAAAATCTTCAGCCTTGACGCGGTCTACGTTCTGACTGGTCTGATCCTGTTTGTCTTCGCCGCAATGACAATTGTGGATCGCAGTAACGCGCGACGTGTGGGCAGCGGATGCTTTTGGCTGGTGTTGGGAATTATCTTCGTGTTCGGCGGCGTGATGCCGTATTGGCTGACAGGTTTGCTGGTTATGCTGATGGTGGCAATTGATGGCGCGGGACGCGTCGGCAAAGGTCAATCTGGTGAAGATCAAATTAACCAAGCGGTGCCTGCACAACGATTGGGTAATCGCGTCTTTATTCCGGTGCTGGCGATTCCGGTGGTGACATTTGGAGTCGCGATCGTGTTTCGGCTGCTGGGACTGGATGGCAATCGTGGCGCGCTGGTCGGGCTTGGATTTGGAGGCTTGGCCGCAATGCTGATTGGATTGCGGCTGACGGGTTCAACCTGGAGTGTGATGATGAACGAAGGGCGGCGGCTGAATGAAGCGATGGGCGCAGTCAACATCCTGCCTCAATTGCTGGCGTCGCTGGGCGTGATCTTTACGGCGGCAAAGGTTGGCGATCTGATTGCTGGCGGCATTCAATCCATCATTCCAGGCAACAATCTGTTTCTGCTGGTGCTGGCGAACTGTCTGGGGATGGCACTGTTCACCATCGTGATGGGAAATTCGTTCGCGGCGTTTCCGGTGATTGCGACGGGCGTGCTGGTTCCGCTGATCATCAAACCGTTCGGCGTCAATCCGGCAATGGCGGCGATTATTACGCTGACCGCGGGGTCGAGCGGGACGCTGATCACGCCCATGGCCGCGAATTTCAACATCGTCCCGGCGGCACTGCTGAACATGAACGATCAATATGGCGTGATCAAGTTCCAGTTGCCATATGCGCTTACGATCTGGTCATTTCACGTGGTATTGTTGTGGCTCCTGATCAAAGTCTCTTGAACCTGACATCGCAACTATTAGGTGAAGCTATGAACACAAACTCTAGCCGCTTCCGGCCTGGATTAATTATTTTCGCCCTGATGCTAGCAGTTTTAATCGCAACGGCTCTGCCCGTCGCGCCAAAGCGCGCCGAGGCAATGAACGCTGCGCCTGAACTCTGGCGCATCGCGCCGCCTGCGCCAAAAATTTCCGAATCTGACCGGCTGAAAGAGTTAGCCGAGCGCCGGCAGCAAGCAATGAAGCAAATGGGCAACAAGGCCCTGATGGTCTTGTTCAGCACCGAGCCGCGCATCTACACCTTCGATGTGGATTACCATTACCGGCAGGAAAACAATCTGTATTACCTGACGGGCATCAATCAAAACGCCGCAACGCTGGTCTTGATCCCGGGCGCAAAAAAGACGCGCGAGATTCTCTTTATGCCAGAGCGCGATCCGCGCAGGGAGACGTGGAATGGCAAGATGATGAGTACGGACCAAGCTCGCCAGCGCAGCGGCATAGGGGAAGTGTGGGACGCGAAGCTGCTCAACGGCTTTCTGGCCACGCTGGCACCGCGCGCCGAAGCAGCCATTGCCAAACGCGGCGCAGTGGCAAAACCCAATGCCGATCTGGCCACGCAATGGCAGAACGAATTTCAAACTTTGATCGAAGCGGTGAAGTCGGATCAAGGTGAGCTTTATCTGCTGGCACCGCCGGACGGACGTGATCTGCGCGAATACCGACAGGAATATGAGTTCGCTGAGAGCATCAAAGCCGGGCAGGCGGGCTTGATGGTCAGAATGGCGCATCCGATCTTTGCTGATTTGCGGCTGCACAAATCACCCTGGGAGATTAAGCTGCTTCAGCACGCCGCCGATATCACCGCCGAAGCCTTCTACCGCGTCTTCGCAGTTGCTGCCCCGGCAATGTACGAGTACGAAATTCAGGCCGAGTTTGAATACACCTTCAAACGGCGCGGCGCTGACAACTGGGGCTATCCCTGTATCGTCGGCGCGGGCACGAACGCCACGACGCTGCACTACATCACCAACCAGGAACGGCTGGAAGAGAACGCGCTGCTGTTGATGGATTGCGCGGCGGAATTTGACCATTACTCCGCGGACATCACCCGAACGATTCCCATCGGCGGAAAATTTACCAAAGAGCAGGCGGAGATTTACCGCATCGTGTACGACGCGCAGGTAGCTTCGATCAATCGCGTCCGCGCAGGCAATCTGGCCGGTTCGGTCTTCGATGCTAAGACCGTCCAGGGCGCGACCGCCGAAGTCATCAAAGACGGATTGTTCCGACTGGGGCTGATTACGTCGAAGGAGAACAACGAATTCCGCCACTGGTATATGCACGGTTCCAGCCACTGGATCGGGATGAACGTTCACGACGTGGGCGATTACCGCTTGCCGCTGGTCGCGGGTGAAACGCTGACGGTCGAGCCGGGCATCTACATTCGCCCTGACATGTTGGAAGTGCTGGCCAAGACTCCCGGAAACGAGAAGTTCATCCAGGCCGTCCGCCCGGCGTTTGAAAAATACAAAGGCATCGGCATCCGCATCGAAGACGACGTTCTGGTGACGAATGGCGATCCTGTCATCATGTCCGCCGCCATCCCGCGCAAGTTGGAAGACGTGGAAGCGGCAATGGCGCGGTTGAAACAGGAGCTGCGCAGATCGGGCTGGCCGCAGGCAGCAATGAGATAACGGCGAGGTTAAGGTGCCGAGAAAGTTGATTGACGTAAGCCATGAGATTGAAGCGGGCATGACAACGTATCCGGGTCTGCCCGCTCCTGCAATTTCCGACTACCTGAGCCGCGAAGCGTCGAGCGGCATTTACGCCGAAGGCACAACGTTTCAGATTGGGCGCATTGAGATGGTCGCCAACACCGGCACGTATGTGGATGCGCCGTTTCATCGCTTTGCGGATGGAATGGATTTGGCTGGGCTGCCGCTGGAGCGATTGGCCGATCTTCCCGGACTGGTGATTGACGTCACGGGTCGTCAGAATCGAGCCATTGATGCGGATGCATTTGAACAACTCGACCTGAGTGGCAAAGCCGTGTTGATCCGCACCGGTTGGGATGTGCATTGGGGAACGCAGCAGTATGGCGAGGGCGCTCCATTTCTGACCCGACAGGCGGCTGAATTTCTAGTAAGTGCGTCACCCGCACTGGTCGGGATTGATTCGGTCAACATTGATGACAGGTTGGACGGTGAGCGGCCCGCACATACCTTGCTGCTTGGCGCAGGCATTCTCATCGCCGAGCATCTTTGTAACCTGGGCAATCTGGATCAACTGTCGTCTTCGGGTTTTCGCTTCCATTGCGTCCCGGTGAAGTTTCGAGGCGTGGGAACGTTCCCGGTCAGAGCCTATGCTGTGATTGAGTAACCTTCGCGAGTGAAACTATGTCACTTCAACTTTATCTGCCGGAAACTCGCTACACCGTCGCCAGCCTGCCGCTCAGAGATTATCTGGCGGCGGTCGAAGCGTTGCGTGATGCCGTTTCATCTGCCAGTTCTGCCCATCCTGAAAGCTTTGTTTCGCTCGTTCGTGACAAGCAAGAAATCACACTAATCATTGCCGAAGAGATTTGGCACGACAACTCGGCGCGATTCCCTGAGGCGCAGGCACGCGGCGATTGGCGAATGATCCGCTTCGACACGATCCTG
>JBDSAM010000085.1:0-4800 GCA_039922135.1 Blastocatellia bacterium | reverse complement strand
CGCAGGAAGCTGCGGAAGAGCAAGCCCGCGCCGACCAGCAGCACCAGCGATAGCGCGACTTCCGTGATGACTAAAATGCTTCGCAGGCGATTGCGGCGAATGCTATCGCCCGCGCCGCGCGAATTCTCCTTGAGCGATTCCTGAACATCCGTCCGGGAAACTTGCCACGCCGGAGCAAAGCCGAAGATGATGCCCGTCAACAGCGATACCAACAGCGTGAAGCCGAGTACCCTGAAATCCAAACCGATGTCCTGCAATCGCGGGAAATCTTTGGGCAACAGCCGGGTCAGCAGATCAACGCCCCACCACGCCAGTAACAAACCAACTAGCCCGCCGGTAAGCGCCAGCAGCGCGCTTTCTGTAAGCAGTTGCCGGATCACGCGCCAACGAGATGCACCCAGCGCCGCGCGAATCGCCATTTCTTTCTGCCGCGCCGCAGCGCGCGCTAGCAACAGATTGGCGACGTTGGCGCTGGCGATCAACAGGACAAACCCAACCGCGCCCAGCAACAGCCACAACAACCTGCCCGTGTCGCCAACCAGGTGCTGGTGCAAGGTGACGACGCGATTGAAACGATTGTTGTTGGCTTCAGGATACTGCTGGCGCAATCGCCCCGTGATCGTCTCCATTTCAGCTTGGGCTAGGCGCAACGAAGCTTCCGGTTTTAACCGCGCCACCGCGCTCAAATAACCCATGCTGCGCATCCGCGTCACGTCAGCCGTCTCATTGAATTCCGGCGCCAGCCGCAACGGCGGCAACCACACTTCGGTCTTGTCAGGGTATTGAAAACCTGCGGGCGCAACGCCGGCGACGGTGTAGCTTTTGCCGTCGAGCAGAATGGATTGGCCGATAACCTGGGCCGCGCCGCCGAACCGCCGCTGCCATAAGCCGTGGCTGAGAACAGCAATGGCCGCGTGGCCTGCTTGTTCGTCGGTGGGGATGAACAGCCTTCCCTGCTGCGGCTGCACGCCGAAGACCTCAAAGAAATTTGCCGAAGTAACCGCCAGATTGATGCGCTCAGCTTCATTTGCACCAGCCAGATTGGCCGTGCGCGTGAAGATCGCCGCCAGATGCGCAAAGACTGTGTTTTGCGCGCGCCAGTCCAGAAAGTTGGCGGCTGTGACTTGGCTGCGGCCACCGTCTTTGCCGAGCTCCTGAATGGCGACGATGCGCTCAGCATTGCGGTAAGGCAGCGGGCGCAACAGGACGGCGTTGACCACGCTGAAAATAGCCGTCGTCGCGCCGATGCCCAAGCTGAGCGTGAGGACGGCAATCAGCATAAAGCCAGGATTCTTCAACAGCGTTCGCGCGCCGTAGCGCAGATCTTGCCAGAGTGTTTGCATTATCTCTCCAAAGTCATTCGTACCTGAGCGCAATCATCGGATCAACCTTTGTCGCCCGTCGCGCCGGAAAGTAACAAGCCATCAAAGCAACCAATGTCAGCAGCAACGAGATGGCCGTGAATGTCAGCGGATCGGTCGCGCTGATGCCGTAGAGCAAGCGCGCCATCAGTCGCGTCACAATCCATGCCGCCGCCAGCCCAAGCGCGATGCCGGTAATCACCAGCGTCATTCCTTGGCGCAGCACCATATTCAAAATGTTGCCGGCTTGTGCACCCAACGCCATACGGATGCCGATCTCCTGCGTGCGCTGGTTGACCATATAGCTGATGACACCGTACAAACCGATGACCGTCAGCACCAATGCCAACGCGGCGAAGATGCCCATCAACGCCATCAGAAACCGGCGATCCGCGACGCGTTGATCCAGCAGGAATTCAACTGTGCGGATTTTCCACATCGGCTGGTCACTGTCTATTTTCCAGACAGCCTGACGCACGGCTTCGGTTAGACTCATTGGTTCGACGCTGGTGCGAGCAACCAGCGTGGCAAAGATGCCGGGCTGCTGGCTGTAAGCGGCATACATCTGCGGGCGGGCTTCCTCTTCCAGAAAGTAATGTTTCGCATCGCCGACAACACCGATAACTGTGCCGGTTACGTTACCGTCAATCATCTTGACCTGTTTACCGATGGGATCCTGGTCGGGCCAGAAGCGGCGCGCCATGGTTTGATTGATCAAAAAGACGGCCGGTGTATTGGCTTGATCTCGATCATCGAAGAGGCGGCCTTTCACAAAGGGGATGCCGATCGTTTCAAAGTAATTAGGCATTGCCGTGTTGAATTGCACCTGCGGTTCTTCGCCCTGCGGCGGAATTTCGCGGTCGGGCAGGATGATCGGCGTCGTGCCGCCATTGCCGCTGAATGGCAAGCCCCTGACCAGCGAAGCAGACTTCACGCCGGAGATTTGCGCCACTTGCTCGGCGACCTGACGGTGAAAGTTCCACTGCACATCGTCATTTTTGTATTTGTTGCGCGGCAGACGGTATTCCAGCGTCAACAGCTTTTCCGGTTTGAATCCGGGACTGACGCGCAGTAGCTTGTCGAAGCTGCGAATCAACAGGCCGCCACTCACCAACAGCAATAACGACAGCGCGATCTGCACGATGACAAACCCGCCGCGCATGCGATTCCATTTTGCGCTTTCGCCGCTGCCGCGTCCGCCCTCTTTCAACATCGAGTGTAGTTCAGGCCGGGCCAGTTGCAGCGCCGGAGCCAATCCAAACAGCCATCCGGTGACAACCGACACCGCCAACGCAAACAGCAACACGCGCGCATCCAGTTTGACATCAGCCGTGCGCACAAAGTTCTGCGGCAGTTTGAGCAAGGCATACAGCGCCCATTGCGCCAACAGAATGCCGCCGACGCCGCCCAGCAAGCCCAGCAACGTGGTTTCGGTCAGAAGTTGCCGGATCAGCCGCCAGCGACTGGCACCCAGCGCAGCACGCAGGGCTATCTCCCGTTGCCGCGCGAGGCCTCGCGCCAGCAGCAGGTTCGCCAGATTCGCGCATGCAATCAGCAGGATTACGCCGACTGCGGCAAACAGCACTATCAGCATTGGGCGCAGGTCACCGACCATTAATTCGCGGAACGATTCGACCTGTGCGCCCCGCCCCGCATTCTCTTTTGGATATGCCTGTGTAAGCTGGCTGGCAATGGCGCTCGCCTCCGCGTGCGATTGCTGAAGGCTGGTGCCCGGCTTCAGATGACCGATGGCGAACAGAAAGCGGGAGTCGCGCTGTCCGGTGTTGCCAGGAAACTGCGCTGCGCCCATCCACACTTCCACATCCGAATCGAACGGCTGTTTGAATTCTGAGGTGATGACGCCGATCACGCTATACGGTTCGCCGTTTAGAATCAGCTTCTTCCCTTCAAGGTTCGGATCGCCTTTCAATCGCTCGCGCCACATCTTCTCATTGACGACGGCCAGCTTCTCCGCGCCGCGCTGATCTTCGCCTGCCGCAAAGGTGCGCCCGACGAGGGGCGGCAGGTTGAAGACCTTGAAGAAATTGACGGACACGAATCCGCCACGGACTCGTTCAGGCCGTTCGCCGCCGGTCAGATTCACGCTTTGCGATTGGAAGCCCGCCAAATCTTCCAACGAACGCATCTGCGTTTGAAACTCCTGCGCTTCCGTCAAGGAGAACCCATCGCGGCCTCCTGTTGTCGTTGCCGTCAGCGCGACCAGCCGATCCGCATTGGGGTAAGGCAATGCGCGCAGCAGCACCGCATTGATCACGCTGAAAATCGCCGTGTTTGCGCCAATCCCCAGCGCCAGAGTCAGCGTGGCGATCAGGGTGAAGACAGGCCGTTTCAAGAGCATTCGCGTGCCGTAGCGCAGGTCTTGCCAAAATGTTTGCATAAGCTCTCCTGAATAAATCAATCTATTCGCACCGCAGTGCAACCATCGGATCAACCTTCGTCGCCCGCCGCGCCGGAATCCAGCAAGCCAGCAACGCCACACCCGTCAGCAGCAAAGCAATCCCGGCGAACGTGACCGGATCAGCCGTGCTGATGCCGAACAACATGCTCTTCAGCAGGTGCGTTAAGGCCAGCGCCGCAGCCAGGCCAATTGCCAGGCCGATCAGAACCAGTGTCATCCCCTGCTGCACGACCAGCCGTAAGACTGAAAACGTATCCGCACCCAGCGCCATGCGAATGCCGATCTCGCGCGTACGCCCGGCAACGGCATAGGCCATCACTCCGTAAATGCCTGCGGCGGCCAAAATCAATGCCACCAACCCGAAAATTCCTAACACGCTGCCGGCCAGGCGCGCGGGCAACAAGGCTAGCATTAAGTGCTGACGCATCGTTTTCACATCAAACAAAGGCAGGTTTTTATCCAGCGTAGCTACTTCGTTGCGTATTGCCGCCAGCGAATCTGCTGGATTGCCGCCGGTGCGGACAACCAGCGTCGGCGATGAAACGTACCTTTGCTCCATATTCAGATAGAAAAACGGCGTGGCCTCTTCTCCTAACGAAGTGTATTTGCCATCCTTTACGACACCGACGACGGTCAGCGCAGGGCTGTCGTTGACGCCGCTGCGCACGGACCCCATTTGAATTCGTTTGCCGAGCGGCGGCTGTCCGGGCCAGTAACGACGCGCGAAAGCTTCGTTGATCAACACGACGCCGGGCGCTTCGGCGCGATCCTGGATTTCAAACGTGCGGCCTTGTAACAGCGGAATCCGCAGCGTTTCAAAATAACCAGGCGCAACCGTGCTGGAATTGATCTCCGTGCTTTCACCGGATTGCGCAGCATAACCTTCAATGGTAATGCCACGCCGCGAACCTCCCAGACCAAGCGGCAATTCATCCACTAAACCTGCTGAAAGAACGCCGGGTAAGGAGCGCGCACGGTCAAGCAATTGTGCGGCAAAATTTCTTCCGCGAGCTTCGTCAT
>JBDSAM010000084.1:0-5829 GCA_039922135.1 Blastocatellia bacterium | reverse complement strand
CGCGAAAGGCCATCTCCAGTAGCACGTGGTCGCAATGTAACAGGTTGATAAAGCCGATCAGCTTCGCCCAAGTGCCGCGCTGGATGGACTGGCCGCCATAATTGCCGAAGCACATATGGACGCCTTTTTCTTTGGCTTGGGTGGCGGCATCCAGCACAACGTTGATCGCGGCGGCGGCCCATTCGGCTTCGTCGGCATGGCCGGTGATGTTGGCTTCGTCAATCTGGATGACTTCGCTGTCAATTTCGCCGATTTGTTTGGCCAGCGCCTGGCCGACGGCCATTGCCAGATCGGGTAGGTTGCCGTAGTGATGATCCATCAACGTTTTTGACAGCATATGCGGGCCGGTCAGTGTGAACTTCATCGGGTGCGTGGTGCAGGCGCGGGCGCGGCGGTAATCTTCGCCCAGGCTTAAAATGCCTTCCCCGATGACACCTTCAACGACACCCGCCGGAGCCGCACGAAAGCCCATGCCTTCCAATCGCCGGAATTCTTCGACATCGCTGCGCGTGACTCGCGCACGAATGCCATCCATCGGGCGGATGAAGTATTCGATCATTCCATTGGTATCGGGATGGTTGACATCCCAACGATAAAGTTCGCCATCGGCAATGACGTCAAGCCCGGCAAGCTCCTGAATCTTGAAGACGACTTTGGTCGCGTCAATCAATGCCTGCTGGCTGGGCAGCGCCATCAGCCATTCGGGGACGGGATAAGAGCCGACGACAGTGGTGCGAATTGCTGGTGCAGTCACAAGGTTCTCCTTCGAAAATCGGTGCGCCCGCTTCCTACCGGGCAGGTCGTCTGGCAAGCACTGTCCGCTAGGAAGCGGGCGCACCAAAGGGATTTCATTATTTCAGGTGCCTACAGGCTAATGCCTGTTCCACAGGTTAAATGGTTATTTGAATTGCGAGCGGCGCAGTATAGCGGAGCGTTTCCGCGACGCAAGTCGCGCACCTGGGCAGGCAGACCAAATTGCCGTAAGATGCGGCGCATTTCGGCGAACAAAATTCATTCAACAAGGATTATCAAACCAAGCAATGGCTCAAACTCTTTCGACCGTCGGCCTGCTGATGGCAGGCGCAACTTCAATCAGCAACGTCATCAAAGACATTTCGGCCAAGAAAGTCGTGGATCACCAGGAATTGTTTGCCTCGACCTTTTGGATCAGACTGTTTGCAGCCATTACGTTTCTGCTGGCCTTGGGCGCGCGCGCGATGATGGGAATGACGCCGCACTTTCGCAACGACGGCGGCAATCTGTTTGGCATCGCCAGCCTGCAATTTGGGCCGATGCCAACTTACCTGGTCTATCTTTCTATCGAAGTCTTGCTGGTAGCGATTTCAACCTTGCTCTACTTTCGCGCAATACAGGTCACACCCATTTCGCTGTGCATGCCGTACATATCCTTCACGCCGGTCTTTCTGATTCTGACCGGCAAAATAGTCAATGGGGAACAGACGGCGCCGGAAAAGCTGGTTGGCGTTGTGTTGATCTTCATCGGCTCAATTGCAATGCATCGCGTGCTGTTTTCGCGTGGCTGGGTAGAGCCGATCAAAGCCGTCTGGCGCCAGCGCGGCTGCTTTTACATGCTGCTGGTTGCCGTCATCAACGCCATCACCAATCCGATAGATGCGCGACTGGTGCGAATGACGGATGCTTTTGTTCAGGCTGCGGCTTTCGGACTGGGAATGTGCGCCCTGTTTACCCTGTTGCTATTAATTCGCAAAGCTGATGCGGGCAAGGTTATTCGCGCGGTTCCATTCTGGGCGGTGTTGGCCGGGGCACTGGAAGCCGTCGCGTTGATCTTTCAATTGTCGTCGCACAACTACATTGCCGTTGTTTACACTATCAGCATCAAGCGCGCGGGCATCATTCTGGTCGTGCTACTTGGCTGGCTGGTTTTCAAAGAAAAGAACATCGGCGACAAGCTGATCGCTTCGCTGGTCATGCTGGTTGGTGTGCTGATCATCTATCTGCCGGTAAGTTTGACGCAGGGGATGATGATTGCCGCGCTGGCATTGGCCGCAATGATCGCCGCGTTCTATTTCATCAAGCCGAATACGGAAGAAGAGGTCGAGGTTTCTTGAAAGATTCGCTGAAGAATGTACAGCCGACTGTTAGTCGGCTGAGGTCTTCCGGAAAAGGCGACTGGTGGGAACCACAGCCGACTAACAGTCGGCTGTACCTCAAGGCACTTGTCTTCCTGCTTCTCCTTACCTTTTCGACTTTCGCGCAGCAGACAGAGACTCAAGACCCGCCGCCCGAACAGGACCAAACACAACCGCCCGCTGATAAACCCTCGCGCTGGCAATGGTCATTTTCAATTCGCAACCGCACGGGCTTTCGCACTGAAAAGCCTCGCGTGCTGCAAATGTCGCGCACCTTCGTGGATGCCAAAGGTATCTTCAAAATTAGCGATGACTGGCGGCTGACGCTGGAAGGCCGCGCGCATTATGATCCCGTCGAACGATTGGGCTATCCCAGATCTGTTTGGATTGACCCTCGCCAGGTTTTGCTGGACGGCAAGATCAAAAAGGTTGACGTGAAACTCGGCTTGCAGCAGGTAGTCTGGGGCCAAGCCGACGGGTTGCGCGTCCTGGATGTCATCAACCCGCTGGATTACCGTGAATTCATCCTGGAAGATTTCATTGATTCGCGCCGCCCGCTCTGGCTGGCGCGTGTGGACGTGCCGCTGGGGAAGCCTGAAAACGGGTCGTTGCAATTGATCTGGGTTCCGTACTTTGCGCCGAGCCGCTTGCCGGGCGCGGAGAATGAGTTCGGCGTGGGCAGCAGTTTTGGACTTGGCTTGATCGGCGCGGCCCAGAGCAATTTGCCGCCGTTCAAAACGCGCGTTGATCCGACTGATCGTCCCGGCTATCAATTGAAATCATCGCAAGGAGGTGTGCGTTATAGCCGCAGTGTTGGCAAATGGGATGTGACGGCCAATTACTTTTACGGCTGGGAAGACACGCCGACCAGCTACCTACGCGGCATTGAACCCACGCTGCCACTGACGTTGATCTTCAAACCGAAGTTCGATCGCAAAGAAGTGTTCGGAGGAACCGCAGCCACCAACTTCGGTTCGGTCGTATTGCGGATGGAAGCTGGCTGGAATCGCAACAAACCTGCGGCAGTGACTGATGCGCCGGTCAAAAGCGGCTTTGAAAAATTCGGCCAATTTTCCAGCGTCGTCGGTTTGGATTGGTCGGCGAAGACCTGGCTGTGGGTCAGCGGACAATACTTTTTTCAGTCGGTCAATGCGCCGCAGAATCGCCTGCTTTTTCCGCGCAACAATCAACTTCTTTCACTCTACTTTCGCACCAGCTTCTTTCGCGAGACCTTCAGGCCAGAGGTATTCGTTCTGACGGGCCTTAACCAACAGCAGTATATGATCCGCCCAAAGTTGACCAAATCTTTCGGCGATCATTGGAGTGCCAGCATCGGCGCAGATTTTCTGGGTGGACGGCGGACAAACATCTTCGGCTATTTCGATTCGCGCGACCGCGGGGTTGTCGAGTTAAAGTGGCTGAAGTAGAAATTGGCAAACAACGATCACCGCAACTGGCAACGCTGTTATGTCCGGCAGATGTTTCTCTTTGACTGTCCCTCAACCGCAGGCCTAATCCCGCTGCCAGCAATCGCCTAGCACTTTGCCCAAGAGG
The DNA here is from genome assembly GCA_039922135.1 of Blastocatellia bacterium. Lineage (GTDB taxonomy): Bacteria > Acidobacteriota > Blastocatellia > RBC074 > RBC074 > RBC074. Next base: position 2,164 of record JBDSAM010000084.1, on the reverse strand, counting down.
CCAAGATGAAGAAGAAATGAAAGCAACAAATTGATCCCCAATCGCCAAGCGGCCAGCCGCCAAGCTTAGCCGCGAACGTCAGCCAATCGGGCAACAGAAATGTTTTCTCTGATGGGGATCACAATCTCACTTCACCGGCGAACAGATTAGCTCCGAGGCCGCCGCGTTCGCCCGCACGCCCAAGGAGCGCAAGGGACCCACGCAACCCTGGCGAAGATGTCAAGGCCACCGCGCTGCTTCGCCATATCGGCACCGACCATTACGCCTTCGCGCATCTCACCTTGCAGGAATACCTGTCGGCTTGGCAGTTGGCCAATTGCAATAACGGCGATACCTGCGAACGCATCTTCTGCCGCGCCTGCTTCAACCCGACGCTGGCGGAAATGGAGGTGTTGCCGATGACGCTCGGCTTGGTGGTTGAACCAGACAAGCTTTATGAAGCGCTGGAGCAGTTGCCGGAGTCGCTGGATTTTAAGGGACTGCCGGTGCGAGCACGAGGGCTTGCCTATTTGAAATCACTCAATCAGAACCATCTGACTGAGATGGCCTGCTGGTTTGGTGAGCTTCTTAGGAAAGAAGCTACGGCGAAGGTTTGCGGCAGTTGGTCGAAGCTTCATACCGTGAAGCGGTGTTGCGCGGACTGGTTGAATGCGCGGTGTTGACGTAAGCTGGCCGTCAAGATGACAACGCAAGAGATCGAAAAATACTTGTCTGAATTGAGCGACGAACTGAGCGGGATGGGCGTGAAGGGCGAAATTTGTTTGTACGGCGGGGCGGTGATGTGTCTGGTTTATCAGGCGCGTCCGAGCACCAAAGATGTAGACGCGGTCTTTCAACCGACCAGCCAAATGCGCGCGGCGGCGCAGCGCGTGGCGCAAGCTCATGGCTTGCGCGATGATTGGTTGAATGATGCGGTCAAAGGCTTTGTCGTCGAGCATCTGCAACGCATTTTGTTCGACTTTCCCGCGTTGAAAGTTTACGTCCCGGAGCCTGATTATTTGCTGGCGATGAAAACGCTGGCGGCGCGCGTGGACGCTTCGGACAAAGACGACATTATGTTTTTGCTCAAGCTGTTGAAACTGCAAACCGCCAACGAAGTGTTTGCGATTCTGGAAAAATACTATCCGCGCCAACGAATCAAACCTGCTACGCAATTTTTTGTCGAAGAGTTATTCGAGCCGGATGGGGCAATGGAAACCAACGATGCTGACGCTCAAACAAGCTAGACAACAGATCAACGATGACCCGCAGCATTGGGCGATTCATTTGATGGATTTTGTGGACGACTTTCGCTGCTACCGTGATCCGCAAATGATCGCTGAGCCGTTCGAGTTAACCGATGAACGGATGGATGCGTTGCTGGCGGCGACGGCAGAACAATTATGCGAAGAATTGAAACTCGCCGTGCCAAGCTGGATTAGGGCTGTTCCGGCTGTGCGCGAGCCGTGGTTTGTGTCCGGGATGGAAAACCTGAAAGCGATTACTTTGGTTGAAAGCCCTTTGCCCTTCCGGTTGCGCAAGGTGTTCGTGCTGGAAAACTTCCTCTCGCGTGTTTGATCTTCTACCTTTACCGAAAGATGAATTCAACAACTATGACCCCTGTCACGCCCAAAGACGCTGCCGCAATGATCCTGCTGCGTGATCGCAATGATCCGAAAGTCTTCTGGGTCAAGCGCGCGCGGACGCTGCGGTTTATGGCCAGTTATCACGCCTTCCCCGGTGGTCAGCGCGATGCGGCGGATGCGGATGTGGCAATCATCAACGAACAGGATTTGCCAGAAGTCGTGATGCGAGTGGCAGCGATTCGCGAACTCTTTGAAGAGACGGGCGTACTGATCGCGCGGGGAGCTGAACGGCTGTCGAATGAACGCCTTGCCGAATTGCGTCAGGAATTCAGCGACGATCAAATCAATTTTAAGAATTTGCTGGAACGCGAAGGCTTGCAGCTTGATGCGAGCTTACTGGTGGAAGCGCCGCGCTGGGTGACGCCCGCGCAGATGCCGCGCCGCTATGACACGCGATTCTTCGCCGCATGGCTGCCTGAAGGACAGGAGACGGAAATCATCCCCGGCGAATTGGAATCGGGTGAATGGCTACGTCCGCCAGAAGCTCTGCAAAAGTGGATTGACGGCGACTGTTTGATTGTCACGCCGATCACGACGGC
>JBDSAM010000083.1:0-5837 GCA_039922135.1 Blastocatellia bacterium | reverse complement strand
AGCAGGTCATTGTAATCAACGTAGGTTTTCTCGACCGGCGCGGTCAATTTTTTCTGCGCCAGTTCGAGCATGCCTTTATTCACATCGGCCAGCGCGACGATGTCCGCGCCCAGCTTCTGCGCCGTCGTCACGCGCCCGCTGCCGCGATCCCCTGGGCCAATGCCCCCTAGCCGTAGGCGAGCATTTGCACCCAGAATGCGGGCGTAGGATTTGGCAGTCATTCCTTCAGTTGTTAGGCCGCCCATTGCCTGGCTGCCCGCTGTCAGCACGATTGCCGATGAAGTGGTTGCTTTGATGAACTCTCGACGATCCATAGGTTTTGCGCTCCTCAGATTGATAATGCAGTAACGTTGCTGTCTTTATAGCTTAAATTAAAACGTCAGTTAGGCCAGCGCCTGAGCATCACCGCCTGCCCACGGTTTAATCTTCGCCAGTTCGGAGGCCAAGCCATCCTTGGCCGTCTCAGTATCGAAACGCGCCTGCCCGCGCAGCCAGTAGCCTTCAGACAAACCGAAGAACCGGCACAAGCGCAGATCGGTGTCGGCAGTGATGGCACGCTTGCCCCCCACGATCTCCCCGATGCGCTGGGCCGGCACACCAATTTCCTTCGCTAGTCGGGCTTGCGAGATGCCCATGGGCTTGAGGAATTCTTCAAGCAGAATTTCGCCGGGGTGAATAGGAGGCAGTAGCTTTTTACTCATGGTAAGTTTCCTTCAGTGATAGTCTACGATCTCAACATCTTCAGCATCCTTACCCACCCAGCGGAAACAAACTCGAAACTGATCGTTCACGCGAATGCTGTACTGGCCGGCACGGTCGCCTTTCAAGGCTTCCAACCGATTGCCTGGCGGGACACGCAGGTCGCTCACTTGAGCCGCTTGGTTCAAGTGCTCAAGTTTTCGGCGCGCCACAGATTCGATGTTGACAAAGCGCGCCACGCGTTGCCGGTTGAACAAGGCTTCGGTTTCGGCACACTTGATCGTTCTGATCATGGGCGATAGTAGCGCTCCAACTTAATTCACGTAAAGCGTGATGATTCTTCCGTAGGGCGCCTCGCGACTCTCAGATTACTGTTGGCATTGGCATTACACGAGTTTCAACGTCGGCAGAAATTTCGGAGGCCTGCGAGCTTTGGTGGCCTGCTCGAAGGCGAACGCCATCTTGATCAATGCACGCTCGCTCCAGGCGCGTCCGAAGAAGGAAATGCCAACGGGCAATTCGCCAACAAAGCCCGCCGGCAAGGTGATGTGGGGGTAGCCTGCGACGGCGGCCAGTGTGGTGGTGCTGCCCAGATACTTCTCGCCGTTGAGCTGGTCAATCGCGCTGGCCGGGCCGGTGGTCGGCGAAACAATGGCGTCCAGCTTGTGCTTGGCCATTGCGGCGTCTATACCTTCGGCGCGCGTTAGCCGGTGATTCTTCTCCAGCGCTTGCAGATAGGCTTTATCCGTCAGCGGCCCTTTCTTTTCAGCTTTCAGAAAGATTTCCTGCCCGTAGGTCTGCATTTCGCGGTCGCGGTTTTTCTCGTTGAATTCAATCAGACCTTGCAGCGTCAGCGTGCGATACTTATCGCCGAGGCCTGCAAGGTAGGCATTAAGGTCAGCCTTGAACTCATACAACAAAACTTCCAATTCCGACTCTTCAACCTGCGATGCATTGAAGAAATCCGGCAGATCAATCAGTTCAGCACCAGACTTCTTGATGACATCGAGCGAGCTTTCCATTAAACGATCCACTGCCGGATGGAAGCCGAAGAATTTGCGCGCGACGCCGATGCGCGCGCCCCTCAAGCCGTTCGGATCGAGAAACTGCGTGTAGTCGTTTGATGAATGGCCGTTGCTGGCTGCGGTTGCCGAATCGCGCCGATCAACTCCCGTGATTGCTCCGAGTAGCACCGCAGCATCAGTCACCGTGCGGCACATCGGCCCGGCAGTGTCCTGGCTGTGGGCAATGGGAATGATGCCGGCGCGGCTGACCAAGCCGACCGTGGGTTTGATGCCGACCAAACCGCAATGCGATGAAGGCGCGGTGATTGAACCATCCGTTTCAGTGCCGATGGAAATTGCGCACAGGTTTGCCGACGTAGCAACGCCGCTTCCCGAACTCGATCCCGATGGGCTGCGGTCAAGCACGTATGGGTTTCGGCACTGACCGCCGCGTGCGCTCCAACCGCTGGAAGAAACGTCGCCGCGAAAGTTCGCCCATTCGCTCAAGTTGGCTTTGCCCAGAATGACCACGCCCGCTTCACGCAGGCGCTTTGCAACAAAAGAATCCTGGGTTGGGATGGAACCTCCCAGAGCGAAAGAGCCTGCGGTGGTCGTCATCCGGTCGTTGGTATCTATGTTGTCTTTCAACAAGGCTGGGATGCCGTGCAGAGCGCCTCGCGGCCCTCGCGCCTTCCGCTCGGCGTCAATTTCATCGGCAATTTTCAAGGCGTCGGGATTGGTTTCGATAATCGCCAGCAATGCCGGCCCCGAACGATTCAAAGCTTCAATGCGGTTCAAATACAACTCAGTGATCAACCGCGCGGAATACTTTCCCGACTTCATTCCCTCTTGAAGAGAGGCCATCGTCGCTTCTTCAAGTTCGAAGGGCAATTCAAAGGCAGCAACGCTGTTTGTCTTTGCCTGATCTGAAGCCTTGTTGGTTGAAGAATCCGTCTGGCGACAGCCGACAGCGCCAACAGAAGCAATGGTGCCAAGCGCCGTTGCCTTAACGAAATTTCTTCTATTCATCTAGACCTCAAACAAAAGAATTTGTCCACGAAGGTTCACGAAGGAAACCAAATGGCCTGATGCGATTATTTGCTCTCTGTCTTCGTGCTTCTTCGTGCCCCTTCGTGGACAAACTTTTTTCTTAAAAACTATCGCTACTCATATCGTAATGCTTCAATCGGATCCAGGCCCGCGGCTTTGCGTGCGGGGAAGAAGCCGAAGACGATGCCGATTACCGCTGAAAAAGCCACTGAGCCAACAATCGCCGTGGGCGAAATCAGCGTCGGCCATTCCAGCAATTTCGGAATTAGAATCGAGATCGCGATTCCCAGCGCAATGCCGATGGCTCCGCCCGCCAGGCTGAGCACGATGGCTTCGATCAGGAATTGAATTTGGACGACAGAAGATCGCGCGCCGATGGCCATACGGATGCCGATTTCGCGCGTTCGTTCGGTCACGCTGACCAGCATGATATTCATGATCCCGATGCCGCCCACCAACAGCGATACGCCCGCGATGCTGCCCAACAACATGGTCATAATGCGGTTGGTTTCGTCCGCCGCGTCGGCAATGTCGGTCATATTGCGAACGCTGAAATCGCTTTCCTGATTGGCCGCCAGTTTATGTCGCTGGCGCAGCAGTTCGGTGATCTGCTGTTCAGCCAGCTTGGTGGATTCAGGCGAAATAGCCGAAGCGTTGGCGAATTGAACATAGGTGATGGCGAGCAGTTTTTTCTGCACGGTGGTGAAGGGTGCCATCAGCAGATCATCCTGATCGCGCCCTCCCTGATCCTGTCCCTTCGGCGCCAGCACTCCGACAACACGGAAGGTCAGTTCGCGCACGCGCATTGTTTGCCCAACCGGGTCCATCCCGGGGAAAAGATTATCAGCGATGGTTTTGCCAATAACGACAACGCGGGCTGCTGTCTTGACGTCGCCTTCGGTGAAGAAAGTGCCGCTTTCAATCTTCCATTTGCGAATATCCGGGAACTGTTCGTTGACGCCTTGAACCTGCGTGTTCCAGTTCTGATTTCCGAAAATAATCTGTGCGCGAGCGTTGACCGAAGGACTGGCCATACCCACGCTGGGAAGTTCGCGCTTGATCGCTTCAATGTCATCCACCGTCAGCGTATTGGTTCCCGCCGTGTCCGTGCCGCTGCGCACGCCCCCGGTGTTCATCGAACCTGCGCGAATGAACAACAGGTTGGTGCCCACATTGGCGATCTGTTGTTGCACCGACGCCTGCGCGCCCTGGCCGATGCTGACCATCGCGATGACCGAAGCCACGCCGATAATCACGCCTAGCATTGTCAGCGCTGAACGCATCTTGTTACGCGCCAACGCGCGGAATGCGACCCGAAAAATAACCAAAAAATCCATCTTTACGTCTCCTTGAAAATGCGCAACTCAATCTCGGCTGCGTCACATTGGGAACAACTTGTTCAACTCTGCCGCCGAAGGTTGAGCGCCATATTGGCAAAGCTCAAAAGCTTCGGCGTATTTGATCTGTTTGCCTGGTTCGCCATATCGCTGCGTCAACAATTCGCGATAGCGATTGGCGACGTCGGCGTTTCTTTCAATAAGCCAATCGCGAATAAAGTTCTTGCGGCCTTCATCATCATCCGGCACGCCGGGCAGGTAGCGCCCTTGCCAGGACTCCTTATCGGCGAATTGGGATGGCATCGCCTCGATGCAAGCTCGCTTCTTATCAATCACGCCGTCTATGCCAACGATGATCGCCGGATCGAACGGGTACGGCTTTTTGAAATTGTCAGAGTAGTACAGGATAACAGGATTTCGCGGACAAGGTGGCACGTCGGTGGCGAAGAATGGCGCGGCAACCAGTACTGCCGCGTCTTCGACCAGCACGCCCGTGTAACGATGATCTGGATGATAATCGCACGTTCGATGACAGAGGACGATGTCAGCCTGCCACTCGCGAATCAACCGCGCGATGGTGCGGCGGTTTTCCAGCGTAGGCAGCAATTCGCCGTCGTGAATGTCCAGCACCTGCGATTCGATCCCTAAGATTTCGGCGGTCTTCCTCGCTTCGGCCATTCGACGGAGCGCCAGCGGCCCGCCCGCCATTTGGAAATGGCCGACGTCGCCATTGGTCGTCGCTACGAATTTGACCTTGTGCCCCGCCGCCGCCCATTTCGCGGCCACGCCTGCGGCTTTCAATTCACAATCATCCGGATGCGCGCCAAACGCAATAATCCTGAGCGTCATTTTATTTCTACCTTACTCCACGTCATAAAGTTTGATCGGCTTCCCTTGCAGGTACTTGTCGAACCAGTTGACGATGTGTTGCAACCGTTCGACGCGATGCCAGGGCGCGCCCGACCTTGACAGTTCGTGCGATTCTCCGGGGAAGCGCACCATCGCGGTTGGAATCTTGCGATACTTCAAGGCGCGAAACATGATTTCGCCGCCATCCGCTGGAGGCGTGCGGTAATCTGCCTCGCCTTCGATGAACATCATTGGGGTAGTAATGTTCTTGACGTAGGTTATTGGCGAACGGTTTACAAAATCTTGCGGGTCTTCCCACGGCGCTGCGCGAAACCACGTCGGTTGAAACAACGTGAAATCCGCCGTGTACCAGAAGCCTGACCAGTCGGCGATGGAGCGCTGCGACACGGCTGCGGCGAATCGCGTTGTGTGGCCGACCGTCCAATTGGTCAACACGCCGCCACCGCTGCCGCCCGTCACGCCCATCTTCGTTTCGTCAACGTAGCCGCGCTTGACGACTTCATCCACGCCCGCCATCAAGTCTTTGTAATCGTCGCCGGGATAGTTGAACTGGATGACGTTGCCAAAGTCCTGGCCATACGAAGTCGAGCCGCGCGGGTTCGTATAGAGCACGACGTAGCCTTTGGCCGCCATCCACTGAAACTCCTGCGTGAAGGTGAAGCCATAGGCCGCATGCGGCCCGCCGTGGATTTCCAGAATGAAGGGATACTTCTTCGATGCGTCGAAGTTGGGTGGCTTCTGTATCCAGCCTTGAATCTTCTTGCCGTCAAAGCTGGTGTACCAAAATTCTTCGGGAGCCATCAGGTTCAATTGCGAAAACAGTTCGTCGTTGATTTTGGTCAACTGCGTCAGCTTGCGGCTGGCAGTATCAAGCAAG
>JBDSAM010000082.1:0-4419 GCA_039922135.1 Blastocatellia bacterium | reverse complement strand
GCGCTCTGCATGACGATCAAGGCGATCCAGACTGGCGCGCGCGTGACCTTCGACGACAAGAAAAAGGAAGTCGTCGCTGCTTAGGTTTGGCAATCCGAAACGCTGAAGGCGGAAGCATGAAGTTCCTGGACGGCTTCACGCTTCCGCCTTCTTTCTCAAAGGTCAATGGAAGAATTATGAAACGCACTTTGATACTTTTCCTCGTTGTTTTCGCGCTTGGCTCGACTGTGATGACTGCCGCTGCCCAAACCATCAAACTGGTTGATGCCAAAGACAAGAAGCAGGTGGACGTGTTGGTGGAAGGCAAGCTTTTTACGTCTTATCTCTATTGGGACGATCAGAAAAAGCCGATCCTCTATCCGCTGCGCACGGCGAATGGAACGACAGTGACGCGCGGCTATCCGCTGGAGAAAGTGGCGGGCGAGCGCACCGATCATCCGCATCACATCTCGTCGTGGTTTAACTACGGCAACATCAACGGCGTTGATTTCTGGAACACGCCGCCCGAAGGCGTGACGCGCGATCGTGGCGCAATCGAAAAATTCGGCACGATTAAACATCGCGGCATTAAGGCTGCCAAAAGCGGCAAGGGTAGTGCGGAACTGGATGTCACGATGGATTGGCTGATGCCTGATGGTTCAAAGATTATGCAGGAAGACGACCAAATCTTCTTCCGCGCCGCCAAAGACATTCGCATCATTGATCGTGTCATCACGCTGACCGCGCAAGACAAGAAGGTTGTCTTCAATGACAGTAAGGAAGGCGCGCTCGGCATCCGCGTCACTAGGGCACTTGAAGAGCCGTCGAACAAACCAGAAGTTTTCACCGATGCCAATGGCGTTCCGACCAAGGTCCCGGTGATGGATAACACGGGCGTTGCTGGCGTTTACCTGAGCAGTGAAGGCAAAGTCGGTGAGAAAGACGCTTGGGGAACGCGCGCTAAGTGGATGACGCTCTCTGGCACGGTTAGAGGCGAGGATGTGGTCATTGCCATCTTCGATCATCCGAAGAATTCGACTTATCCCGCTTACTGGCATTCACGCGGTTACGGCCTGTTCGCCATCAATCCGTTTGGCGCAAAAGAATTTACCAAAGGAAAAACCACGCTCAATTACACGCTAGAGCCGAAGCAGTCCGCGACTTTTCGCTTCCGCATCCTGATTCATTCGGGCAAACTGACAAAGGAGCAGACCGAATCGCTCTTCCAGGAATTTCTCAAGGACATCACCAAGTGATGGCCCAGGAAAGATAAAGCCGTGGAAATAATAAAAACGCCTCGCCGCTTTTGATTGTGAGATCATCAGCGACAAGGCGTTTTTGCAATGCGAACCGCAGGAGAAAACTTTTACACTGACGTGCGACGAACGGGAGTGATGTGAAGTTGCCGTCGTATCCCAGCAAACCAAAAATCAAAGCGTGTCTGGGGAACTTTGATCTGAGTTTGAGAAACCACTTGAATCTGAACCACTCGGCCACAATTCGGACAGCAACGAGAATACGCAAATACCTGATAGTTACAGTGTTGACAACGCATCGGGGCACCCTCCAATTTTGGGTTTGAGCGTTTATTTCCAGTACTGCTGTTAATTCTTGAACCTAACCAGTGACAGGGAGAGGTGATTCTCATTATAAGCGTGCAATCATTTTTGTCCAGGCGATAGGGAAAAAATTTCGCACTGCTAAGAAAAAAATTCATCCTTTATTGTTTTCTTGTGTCATTTGCTGCTGGCGAAAAGTAAGTTTTGTGGAGATCAGAGCGATCCCACCACACATCACAGGCATTATGCCTCTGAACGAACGGAGAAAATCTATGCGAATTCGATGGGGGCGAGGGTTGGCAATGATTCTGCTTGGTAACGCATTGGCTTTGACGATGCTGTATGGCGACCGAGCGCAAGCGCGCATTGACGAAGCTCTGCCGGTTGATCTGACAAAGGCGGTGATCGTCGTGCCACCGCAATTGACTGGCCCGGAAAATAAAGCCATCCAGATGCTGATCGAAGAAGTAGAACGGCGCACACAGATTCGATGGGAGCGCAGCACAGTGGCGTCAATCGGCGCGGCCGCCGTGATTTCCATCAGCCATCAATCACAAAAAGCTCCACGTCCTGCCGAAGGGTATCAAATCCTGACTGAAGGCAATCGAGTTTCTATCTTCGGAAACGATGCACGTGGCGTGCTGTTCGGCGTCGGGCATCTGCTGCGCAGCCTGCGCATGACAAAACAGCGGATACTGCTGCCTGCTCCGCTTAACCTGACAACTGCGCCGAAGTATCCACTGCGAGGCCACCAACTTGGCTTTCGCCCAAAGACCAACTCTTATGATGGCTGGACGCTTCAGATGTGGGATCAATACATCCGCGATCTTGTGGTCTTCGGCGCTAACGCAGTTGAACTGATTCCGCCGCGTTCGGATGACGCCGCCGACAGCCCGCATTTTCCGCTGCCGCAGATGGAGATGATGATCGGCATGTCGCGCATCTGTGCTGAATACGGCATTGATGTCTGGATATGGTATCCGGCATTGGATAAGGATTACTCCGATCCGAAGACGGTGGAGTTTGCATTGAACGAATGGGGCGAAGTCTTCAAGAGGCTGCCGCGCGTGGACGCAGTGTTCGTACCGGGCGGCGATCCGGGCCATACGCAGCCGAAGTATTTGATGGCCTTGCTAGAAAAGCAGACCGCGAACCTGCGTCGCTTTCACCCGAAGGCCACGATGTGGGTTGCACCGCAGGGGTTCACCCAGGAATGGCTGGACGAATTTTTGGGCATAGTTAAAACCGAGCCTGCTTGGCTCGGCGGTATCGTTTACGGCCCGCAGTCGCGCATCACTGCCAAACAAATGCGGACGGCGATCCCTGCGAAATATCCAATCCGCCAATATCCTGACATCACTCACAGCCGCCAATGCCAATACCCCGTGCCCGATTGGGACACAGCTTATCTGTTGACGGAAAACCGGGAGGTCATCAATCCGCGTCCGACGCAGATGGCGCATATTTTCCGCTTCACGCAGCCGCAGATGGCTGTCGGCTTCATCACCTATTCTGAAGGTTGCAACGACGACGTGAATAAGTTCGTTTGGAGCGGGCTGGGGTGGAATCCGAATGCGAATGTGACGGACATTCTGCGCGATTACAGCCGCTATCTTATCGGTGCTGGCTACGAAGACACGTTCGCGCAGGGATTGCTCGCGCTGGAATGCAACTGGGTGGGGCCGCTGGCGGCCAATGGTAGCGTTCAATCAACGCAGGCTCAATTCCAAGCGATGGAACGCGGAGCCGCACCTCAGGATTTGCTCAACTGGCGTTTTCAGCAGGCGCTATACCGCGCGAATTACGACGCTTACGTGCGCAGCCGGTTGCTTTATGAAACCGCGCTGGAAGAGCAGGCGATGGAAAAGCTGCGTACTTCGCGGCGAATGGGCACGTTGGCGGCGATGAACGAAGCGGAAAAGATTCTGGACCGCGCCGTGACCGAGCCTGTGGCGCAGGACTTCCGCGCGCGTACGTTTGAACTTGGCGAGGCGCTCTATCAAAGCATTCGCATGCAACTGAGCGTCGAAAAGTATCAAGCCATCGCAATTGGACGCGGCGCGAACCTGAACACGATTGATTTCCCGCTGAACAACCGGCTTTGGCTGAAGCGACAGTTTGCTGAGATTCGCAAACCTCGCCCGGAAGCCGAGCGCGCGAAGATGCTCGACGCGATTCTGAATTGGAAGAATCCCGGCCCCGGCGGCTTTTATGACGATCTGGGCAAAGTAGGCGCGCAGCCACACCTGCTGCGCGAAGGCGATTTTGAGCAAGACCCGTCATTTCTAACGTCACCGCTGGTCAGTTCTCTCACCTTTACTGATCCTTCGCGCAGCCTTGCCACCGATGATTTTGCGTTGCTGGGCATGGGGCCTGAACCTGTCGGGCCGTTTTCGTGGTGGGATATGGCCGAAACGTTTTATGAAACACCGCTCCGCATGCGCTATACGGGTTTGGACAAGACGGCGCAATACAAAGTGCGAGTGGCCTACATCGGCCCTCGGCAGGAACTAATGCGCCTGGTGGCTGATGACCGGTATGAGGTTCACCGGCTCATCAATAAAGAGCCGCGCCCGATGGAATTCGACATTCCGCGCGAAGCGACCGCCGATGGCGAACTGACGCTTGCGTGGACGCAAGGGCCTGGCAGCCGTGGAAACGGACGCGGGACACAGATTGCCGAAGTCTGGCTGATCAAGAAAACCGAGGACAAAAAGGAGCAGCAATGATGATCGAAAATACTGATTCCGCGCGCCGCATGACACACGGCGAATTGCTGGAACTGCGACGCTGGAACACGCCGACCGTTTATAACGGCTGGGAACAGATCACCAAGCACGATGCCGGAAGAGACGGGTTCAACCTGGAAGAGACCACTGAT
>JBDSAM010000081.1:0-7538 GCA_039922135.1 Blastocatellia bacterium | reverse complement strand
TGCTCTGACGGCCTGCATGCACAAACTTTTAACTATCCTCAATGCAATTGTACGTCACCAAGAAGAATGGAAAACGCCGCAGATCTCTGCTGCGACCTCTTGACTTGTTACACAGTTGCTTCGTGGGAGAGTTTCTTTTTCTTAAAACTATAACTTTGGGCTGTGCGTCAGTTCCCTGCCTTCGATCCAAGCAGCAACATTGCCAGCCGTGCCGCCCCAATTACCCCTGCGTTTGCGCCAGCCGACGCGCTGACGATGCGGCATTGTTTTGCGGCTTCGGGGGCTGCCCAACGGCGCGCTTCTTCGCGAATATCATCCAGAAAAGGTTTCAGCCCTACGCCCAGTTCGCCGCCGATTACCAAGGCATCGGGGTTTAGAATCGAGATCAAATTCGCTACGCCGCGCCCGATCCAGTGGCAGGTATCACGCGCAACTTTGACCGCCAGTTTGTCTCCACCACCCGCCGCGCGAAGAATGGTTGCAGCGTCCAGCCGCGAAGCATCTGCTTTGATCAATCCGCCCAGCATTGAACTTCCCTCTCCGCCCCACGCTTCGATTGCTCGCCGCGTCATTGCGTTGATCGTTGCCTCTGCCGATAAACAACCGCTGGTTTCATATTCAGCATTGAAGCCTCCGCCAACGGTCAGCCAACCGGCAGCGCCCGCATTTCCGCTGGCTCCTTCCAACGCGCGCCCATTGGCCAGAATCCCGGCTTCGATGTCATTGCCAACTGACAGGTACACGACGTTGTTTCGACCACGCGCGGCGCCGCACCAGCTTTCGGCTGCGGCAAAGGCAGCCGCACGCGAATGGATTGCAATTGCCGGATGCGCCGACACAGACGCTTCCGCACGCGCCTGCTTCCGCCGCAGCGAGATGCGAATGTCATGGCCGGATTCATCCAACCGCTCTATCAACATTTCTCGCACCGCCACACGCGTCCACCCTTTGAATCCAGGGATTGAAACACGTCCTGTCGGCGGATCAATGATTCCAGTAACAGAAATCCCGATGGCAGCGATTGGGCTGTCGCCACGTTGTTTTGAAGTTGCCAACTCCAGAATGCTTTGGGCCATCGCAGCAATGGCCGCGCGCGTTGTACGCTGCGGCGTGACAGTCTGAAGAGCAGCAATGACACGTGCGTTTTCATCCACCAGGGCGGTGGAGATTCCGGCTTGATTGAATTCAATCCCTATCACTAACGGTTTGTCCTGATGAACATGAGAAGAAAGGTCTTTGACTGGCACAGGCATACACTCCTTGTCCGCGATTTTGACCACTGCCGAGAGCGCCGCTATTATACCGGTCGCACGTCGGAGCCAAAGGCGATTTCAAATCAAACCCTGGAGACACATCAATGCCGAAGCAATGGCGCTTCCTTTTTTCAATCTTTCTTTCATTCGCCCTATTCGCCTGTTTGTTTGCACTGGGCGCGTGCAAGCAAGATTCTGTCGTAACGACAGAGCAACCAAGCCCGACCGCAAGATCAGTCACCACGCCAACGCCCGCTGACACAGCAGCCTTTGCAGAAATGAAAACCTCGCCTTCGGGGCTTCAATATCAGGACACGCAAGTTGGTTCAGGCCAGCGCCCGCTGGTCATGCAAAATATCAAGGTGGCCTACGTCGGCAAGTTTACCGACGGCCATAAATTCGATGGCGGCTTGATTGATTTCAATCTGGGCAGAGGCGAAGTCGTCAAAGGCTGGGACTGGGGCATTGGCGGCAATGCCAAAGAAGGGATTGAACCCATGCGCGTTGGCGGCAAACGTAAACTGATCATCCCGCCTCAACTTGGCTACGGCGACAAACCGAACGGCACCATTCCGGCAAACGCAACGCTGGTATTTGAAATTGAATTGCTGCGCGTCAACCGCCCCTCCGCTTTCTGAGTGCCAACCCCAGCGGAAAATCCCACCTCTATCTATCACCCAATCCGGAGACCGAACACGCAGCCTCGGCAGCAAAGATTGTCTCACCAGTGCGGCGCATATTTTCAATTCCAAGCTCACTTGCTATGATGCGCGCGCTTCTAAACTTCAATCTTTTATCAAAGGCAAATTCTTCATGTCCGAATCAAGGTTTCTGGTAACCGGCGCGCATGGGTTTATCGGCGCGTGGGTGGTCAAGCGGTTGCTGGCGGAAGGCGCAAGCGTCGTGATTTCAGATCAAAGCGCCAATCCGCACCGGCTGCGGTTGATTATGGACGATGATGAAATTGCGCGGGCGCGGTTCGTCGCAGGTGACATCACCGATGGCGATGCCGTTGCACAAATCGTTGAACAGAACGCCATCACACATATTATTCATCTGGCCGGGGTGCAAGTCCCCATCTGCCGCGCCAACACGCGGTTGGGAGCGATGGTCAATGTGGTCGGCACGGTCAATGTGTTCGAAGCTGCCAAAAACTCTGGCGGGCGCGTCAAACGGGTCGTTTATGCCTCTTCCGCCGCCGTGTTCGGCGAAGCAGAAGAAGGCCAGGCTGTTAGCGAAGGCGAATCAGGCGGAATGACAACGCATTACGGCGCGTTCAAACAATGCAACGAAGATAACGCGCGCGTCTACTTTCTGGACAATGGCATCAGCAGCGTTGGCCTGCGCCCGCTGACGGTGTATGGCGCGGGGCGCGATTTCGGAATGACTTCCGATCCAACCAAAGCCATGAAAGCTGCGGTGGTGGGGCGTCCATTTCATATTCGCTTTGGCGGCAAGACCGATTTTTTGTACGTCGCCGATTGCGCCGATGCATTTATCCGTTCGGCGATGGTAGAACTGACCGGCGCGCACGTCTTCAATCTGCACGGCGAAACCGTTCCGGTCATGGATGTCGTCACTGAAATTGAAAAGATGATTCCAGCGGCAAAAGGCTCCATCACCGTGGCGGAAGCTGGCATTGCGATGCCGTCGCATCTGGACGATTCGGCGATCAATGCCGCGCTGGGCGGCGTGCCTCACACTTCACTGGCACAAGGCGTTAGAGAAACCATCGAACGTTTCCAACTGCTCAAACGCGAAAACAGGTTGGACCTTAGCGATCTGGATCAATAAACAGGAATTAGATGAAAGCTCTTGTTCTTAACGCTCCCCAAAAGCTGGAACTGCGCGAAGTTGCCACGCCCGAACTGCGCCCGCATCAAGTCCTGATTCGCGTTGGCGCGGTTGGTTTGTGCGGCACGGACTTTCACATTTACGAAGGGCACGCCAACTACAATGCCGATGCAACAGGACGGTTAATTCCACTTGAAGAACAACCGCAGATCATGGGCCACGAATTCTGCGGGACAGTAGTTGAAGCTGGCATTGCGGTGCAGGATTTGAAACCGGGCGACCGCGTCATCGCCGATCAGGGACTGAATTGCCTCAGCTACAACGGCGATCCACCCTGTGAATATTGCGTGACCGGCGATTCCCATCAATGCGCGCGATTCGCCGAACACGGCATCACCGGCTTGCAGGGCGCGCTGGCCGAATTGGTTGCCCTGGCGGCGGTCAATGCGGTCAAAATCGAAAGCGACATTCCGCTGGAACAGACAGTGATGTCCGAACCGCTGGGCTGCATTGCGCACACGATGGAAGTCGTGCAGCGAACGCCAGCACGGTATCAGTTCAACAGCGGCACAAATGCTGAAAGGCCCATCAAATCTGCCTTGATCTGCGGGGCCGGGCCTGCCGGATTGCTCTTCACGCAATACCTGCGCAACGTTATTGGCTTTGAGGGGTTGCTGATCGTCAGCGAGCCGAACGAAAAACGCCGCCTGTTGGCAACTGAGTTTGGCGCGACAGCGATTGATCCGACAGCAACAAATCTGGTTGAAGCTGTCAACGATCTGACACACGGCCAACGCATCAACTTCCTGATCGAATCGGCAGGCGTTGCCCCATTGTTCAAACAGATGCCCGGTTTGTTGCGCAAACAGGCAACCGTCGTGCTGTACGGCCACGGTCATCACGGCGTTGATTTGGGTGTGCTGAATAACGTGCAGTTTCTGGAGCCGACTTTGATTGCGCCCATCGGCGCATCAGGCGGCTTTGATTCAGATGGTCGCCCGCTGACCTACCGCCGCTCGCTGAAGCTGATTGAAGCGGGCCGCATTAATGTTTCCAAGTTCATCACGCATCGCTACCACTCGCTGGAAGCGGTCCCGCAAGGATTCGCGCAGGACCGCTTCTCAGCCGATTACATCAAAGGAATTGCTGTCCTAACCTGAATCATTGAACACAAAGGCAACGCAAAGGCACGAAGGCGCAAAGATACAAAGAACTGGCACCAACAAATTTCCTTGCGGCTTTGCGGCTTTGCGTTAGACAAAGAAAGTTATGAACAAAACTAAGCTGACCATCTACGTTGTCCTTTCGCTTGTGATAGCTATTGCCGCTTCCGCCTGCAACAAAAGCACGGGCAACAATACCGATGGCAAAAAGACCATTGCCGTTATTCCCAAAGGCGTTTCGCACCATTTCTGGCAAAGCGTTAAGGCAGGAGCCGACGCCGCAGGCAAAGATCTGAACGTCAACATCATCTGGAAAGGCCCCGCGCAGGAAACGGACATCAGCGGCCAGATCAACATTGTTGAAGACGCCATCAACCGCAAGGTGGACGGCATTGTGCTGGCCCCTTCGCACGGAGATTCGCTGGTTCCGATTACCGAACGCGCCCAAAGCTCAGGCATCCCGGTAACGATCTTCGATTCCGGCATCTCTACCGAAAAATATCTTTCTTATGTCTCCACCGACAATCGGCAGGGTGGCGCAGCCGCAGCGGAACGAATGGGCGAGAAGCTGGGAGGCAAAGGCAAAGTCGCTATCCTGGGCGTCAAGAAAGGTTCTGTTTCGACCGATGAACGCGAGCAAGGATTTGAATCCACCATCAAACAGAAGTTCCCCGGCATTCAGATTGTGCAGTGGCTGTACGGCGATGCCAACGCGGCCAAATCGCTGGCCGTGGCAGAAGACATCTTGACTGGACATCCTGACTTGAATGGCCTGTTCGCTTCGAACGAATCTTCCATCGTCGGAGCGGTGCGCGCCGTGCGCCAGCGCAATCTGGGCGGTAAAGTCATATTGGTCGGCTTCGATTCCAGTCCGGACCTGATGCAGAACATCAAGGAAGGTTCGCTGGATTCGCTGGTGCTGCAAAATCCCTTCAAGATGGGTTACGAAGGCGTCAGGACCGTAGTGGATAAGCTGGCAGGCAAAACGCCCGAACGCCGCATTGACACGGGCGTCAAGCTGCTGACCAAAGAGAATATGAACACGCCGGAAATGCAGAAGTTGATTCAATGATCATGGCGGGCGTATGGTTTGCTTCGTTAACTTCAGTATTGGAAAGGAGCGATCAAGATGAGTGCTGCAAACCCCACAATTGAGCAGATTTTGACTTTGGCGCAAAAGCTCAAACTACAGGAGCAGGCCCAGTTAATCGCAGAGTTGGCGGCGACAATAGAAAGGGCCATTGGCAAACCCGATGATCAGCCGCTTGCTCCGCGCCCCTCGCTTTATGGCGCGCTAGCACACACTGGGCCAGCGCCGTCTTCGGAAGACATTGACGAAGTTCGGCGCGAAATGTGGGCAAACTTCCCACGAGATGATTTTTAATGATCAAAGCTGTTGCTGATACGCATACATTGTTGTGGTTTCTGCAAAAAGACGCACGGCTTTCCGCTGCTGCATTGCATGTCATGAACAGTGCTGCGCAAGCTGGCCACCAAATTGCGATCTCTTCAATTACGCTGGTCGAGGTTGCCTATTTAATCGAAAAGAATCGCATTCCGCAGGACTCATTCGATCTGATCATTCAGCTTCTTCAAGCTCCAAATTCAATGTTGGTGGAGATTCCTTTGGATCACCGAGTTGCCGATTCGCTGCGGCAAGTTGTGCGCACGCAAGTGCCAGAGATGGCGGATCGCATCATTGCTGCCACTGCCTTGATGCTTGGCGTGCCGGTCATCAGCCGCGACCACAAAATCCAAGCCTCGGCAATCGCAACCATCTGGTAAAAAGATGATAACTGGTTCCCCTGCGCTGGAAATGCGCAACATCTCAAAATCGTTTTCGGGCAACACCGTGCTGGCCGATGTCACCATCGCGGCGCGCGCTGGTGAAGTGCTGGCGCTGCTGGGTGAAAACGGCGCGGGTAAATCCACGTTGATGAAGATTCTGGCCGGCGTCCATCAACCAGACATGGCGGATTCAGCCGACGGCGGTGAAATTCTGATTGACGGCCAGCCAATGAAGTTCGCGCGACCGGCAGATGCGTTGGCCGCAGGGATCGCGATGATCTATCAGGAACTCTCGCTGGCTCCGCATCTGACCGTCGCCGAAAATGTCTTTCTGGGACGCGAACCTGTGAACGGAGCCGGCTTCATCAACGACCGCGAGATGAATGATCGGACGCGGAAGCTGCTCAATGAAAACGGCTTCAATCTCAATTCGCGGACGCACGTTGGCCGTTTGAGCGCCGCGGATCGCCAATTAGTCGAAATCACGCGAGCGATTGTTGAAGCCCGCCGCGTCATCGTGATGGACGAACCGACTTCGTCGTTGACCGATCAGGAGGTTAAAGAACTTTTCCGTTTGATCCGTGATTTGAAAGCGCGGGGCTTGGCCGTCATCTACATTTCGCACCGGCTGGAAGAATTGGACGAGATTGCCGACCGCGTCGTTATCCTGCGCGATGGCAATGCTGTTTATGAAGGGCCGTGGGGCCAGATCAACACCGACGCTGTCATCAAATATATGGCAGGACGCGAATTGAAAGAGATCTTCCCACCGCGCAATGCCCGCTTGGGAGACGTCAAACTGCGCGTTCGCAATCTAACGCGCCATCCCAAATTCGACAACATCAGTTTTGAAGCGCGCGCAGGTGAAGTCGTAGGCATTGCAGGTCTGGCAGGCGCAGGCCGCACGGAACTGGTTGAGGCAATCTTCGGCGCGACGCCAGCGACTACCGGCGAGATTGAATTGAATGGCGAAAAGATTCTGGCCTCGCAGCCCAGCCGTTCGGTCACGCGCGGCCTGAGCCTGCTGACCGAAGACCGCAAACGCACGGGGTTGTGTTTGAACCTGCCGCTTTCGACCAACATCACGCTGGCCAACGTTCGCGCGTTGATTAGCGGTGGGCGATTGCAACAGAAGGTCGAAACCGCCGCCGCGCAAAGCTACATTCAAAAACTCGGCATCCGCCCGCCTGCTCCGGCCAAGCCTGTCGGACGATTGAGCGGCGGCAACCAGCAGAAGTCACTGCTGGCGCGCTGGCTGTTTGCCAACTCGCAAGTCTTCCTGCTTGACGAACCCACGCGCGGCGTGGACGTGGCCGCACGTTCGGAAATTTACCGCGAGATCAACGAACTGGCCGAAACGGGCGCGGCGATTGTGATGGTCTCTTCGGATTTGCCGGAACTGCTGGGAATGGCTGATCGAATCTTAGTAATGCGTCGCGGCAAGCTGGTTGCGGAATTGAATGCCAGGCAGACAACCCAAGAAGAGGTACTGAAACACGCCGCAGTGGAGAAAGAGTAAACTCGCCTGTCAGTGACGATC
>JBDSAM010000080.1:0-4794 GCA_039922135.1 Blastocatellia bacterium | reverse complement strand
TCGCCGGATCGAAAGCAGGCTTGCGACCGATCTACGATAGGCTGCTGAAAATTGGTCTGGGCATTGGCAACGATGTGAAGGCTTGCCCGTGCAAAACCATCGTGCCGCTGTATCGCAACCACGTCTTCGCGCAACTGAAGCCTACAACGCGCACGCGGCTCGATCTGGGCTTTGCATTAGGAAGTATGAAAACTCCCGCCCGATTAATTAACACAGGCGGATTCGAAAAAAAGGATCGCATCACGCACCGGATCCCGGTCAGTTTACTTGAAGAGATTGACGATGAGTTGAAACACTGGTTGAAGGTCGCTTATGACCTTGACGCATGAATCAGACTGACCGTGCAACATTGATTGATCTGTACATCTACTTTCACGGCGCAAGGCGAACGATTCGCCACGCGCCGTTTTGTTTTGTGTAGACAAGGCGGTCGTGCAATCGGCTTTCACGACCCTGCCAGAATTCGATCTGTTCGGGCTGCAATCGCCAGCCACCCCAGAATGGCGGGCATGGAATCTTGCCGCTCGCGAATCGCGCTTCAATCTCAGCCAGCCCTCTTTCCAATTCAGCGCGGCCGGCAATCTGGTCACTTTGAGGCGAAGCCCACGCGCCCAACTGGCTGCCGCGCGGTCGAGTTTGAAAATACTCTTCTGACTCTTGCGCTGAAGTCTTCTCAACAGTGCCTTCAATCCGAATTTGCCGGTTTAGGGTGTGCCAATAAAAGGTCAGCGCTGCCCGGGAATTCTGCTTCAGTTCACGGCTCTTGCGGCTTTCGTAATTGGTGAAGAAAGCGAAGCCACGTTCATCAAATCCCTTCAGCAAAACGATGCGCGCTGAAACTTTGGCCTCGCTCGTTGCCGTCGAAAGCGTCATCGCCTCAACATCGGGCTGTTCCGCCTGCATCGCCTCTTCGAACCATTGTCCAAATTGGGTAAATGGGTTATCGGTCACGTGGCTTTCGTCAAAAGGCTGCGAAACGTAATCACGGCGAAGCTGGGCAATTTGTTGAGAGAGGTTGTTAATCAAGTTCAAACTCAATCCTGCCGAATCTGGAAGCTATTCCTAAAAGCGGGCAAAAGAGATGATTCTTTGCCCGCTTTCAGAAAGGAATTCTCCGCCATTAACCAAAGAGCGCACCCCAGGCTGCGCCAATTAAAGCGAACACCAGCGCCCCCACTGAAGCGTAGACAATTGCTGTCGAAGTCTTCAGCTTTCGCGAAACTGCCGCGTAGCCAATGCCCAGCAAAACGACTTTCCAAATGTAGAACACATCCACATAGGTCAGTAGAGCTTTCAGGAATTTGGGCAAGCTTGTCACTCCGGCCATTGACAGCAGCGCGGCCAAATTCGATCCCATTGGATTATTGGGATCAATTTCGTCCGCGGGTTTCAGATAAAGCAAGATAATCAGCAATACAGACGAGATAATCGAGACCGCCAGCATTGTGTATAGCGTTACGCCAAATAAAGGCAAGAACTTGTTCTCAATGCCCATCATCGAACTAATCAATTTCGCCAGACCTGCAATGACCAGCGCGGCTACAACGACGAAAATGCCAGCGATAAATGGAATGGCAATCTTGAAGATTGGGGCAAACTTCTTCATCCCCTCTTTCTGTTGCTCGGCTTGCTCTGCCGTAATCTTGCCTTCTGCCACGCCATCGTCAATGCGCTGAATGGCTACTTTTTCAAAAGAAATACGCTGGGACACTACAAATACAACACCGATCGTCAGCAAGGCCAGCACTATGATTGGAACGACAACAGCAGGTGCGCGTCCGATCTCTTGGAAGGTTTCGCCGGGAGAGAAATAGACGCCAGTCAGGCGACTAAAGAAACTT
This sequence comes from Blastocatellia bacterium, assembly GCA_039922135.1. GTDB lineage: Bacteria > Acidobacteriota > Blastocatellia > RBC074 > RBC074 > RBC074. Next base: position 2,953 of record JBDSAM010000080.1, on the reverse strand, counting down.
TGCGGTGCGGGAGCGGGATCAGGTCCCGCTTGATTTACGTAGCTTAGTTCCGGATTCATTGTTGCTCCTTGTTGGGGACTTATTTGGGCCCAGTTAAAGGTGATGGAAGATAACTGACAAAACTACGCCAATTGTGATTTGTGCTGTGGTTCGTGCAGAAAACAGGCGGCCCAGTGGCCGGGCGTGATCTCTGCAAATTTGGGTTCTTCGATCCTGCATCGTTCCATCACGTATGGACAACGCGTGTGGAAGCGGCAGCCTGAAGGCGGATTGAGTGGTGTCGGCACATCGCCGCCCAACCTCTGCTTCTGGCGCTTTTCTGCTTCAGGATCAGGAATCGGGATCGCCGCCAGCAATGCCTGCGTGTATGGATGCAGCGGCTTAGCATAGATTTCGTCAGCCGGCGCAAGCTCGACCAGCTTGCCCAGATACATCACTCCGACGCGGGACGAGATGTGTTTAACCACTGCCAGCCCATGCGAGATGAATAGGTAGGTCAACCCGAACTGATCTTGTAAATCCTGCAACAGATTGACGACCTGTGCCTGAACCGACACGTCCAGAGCCGAGACTGGCTCGTCAGCAACAATGAAGTCCGGATTCAGCGCCAGCGCTCGCGCAATGCCAATGCGTTGCCGCTGACCGCCGCTGAATTGATGCGGGTACCGGTTCGCGTAATCCGGATCAAGGCCGACTACGCGCAGCAATTCTGCGACACGCTCGCGCCGTTCATTCTTTTTGCCAATGGCGTGAACAATTAGCGGTTCGCCGACAATCTGGCCGACCTTCATCCGTGGGTTGAGCGATGAGTACGGGTCTTGAAAGATGATCTGCATTTGGCGGCGAAGCGCTCGCAGTTCCTTGTGATTGAGTTCCAGCAGGTTGCGCTGGTCAAAACGAATCTCGCCGCTGGTCGGTTCAATCAATCTCAGCAAGCACCGTCCGATGGTTGTCTTGCCGCAACCTGATTCGCCCACTAGCCCGAATGTTTCACCGCGCTGGATCGTGAACGACACTCCATCCACCGCGCGAACGGATTGTTTGTGCGCGGCGGGAAAGTGTTTTGTAAGGTCTTTGACTTCGACGAGAGTCTGATTCGTCATTTGGTTTTGCGGGGAACGGCGTCGCAGATTTGCGTGACCGAAGGCGAGAAGGCCAGCAGCACTTTTGATTCGACCTGCTCGCCGCGTTTGAAGACGCGCCCGGAATCGTAGCTGTTCGCGCCCGCATTCAGATGGCGAACTTCTATGGTTTCGTGGCGGGGATCAACCAGCCACAGTTCGCGCACGCCGAGCGCGGCGTAAGTGTCGGCCTTGGTGTTGCGGTCGTAGATGGCCGTGCTGGGCGAGATGATTTCAATCACCAAGTCGGCCGTATCGCGTTTTTTCGGATCAACCCGCTTCAGAGTTTCTTCCGAAAGATAGAATAGGTCAGGCTCAACGTAGGTCGCAGGACTTGTCCACAAAGCCGCGCGAGGAATAAAGACCGATCCACGGTCGCCTATTTTGTCTAGATGAAGAATAAAGATTCTATTCAGCGTGACAGAGGAAAAGTCATGCGTGAAATTTGGCGGAGGTGATATATACAAAACTCCTGCGATGAGTTCCAGCGTCGAGCCGTCCTTCGGCTCCGGCAAAGCCCAGAACTCTTCGAGCGTGTAAGTCCTGATGAGTGGAGAAGTCGTGACTACTTGCATAGGTCCTTCCGTTGATCGGTAAATGTTGAAGCTTTGCGCAGGATTCTATGCCTCGTTTCAAATGAAGGCAATTTTCACTGCGGATAAATCTCGCCCACGCGAATGCAGCGTGATGAATGCTCAGCGCCGACGCCGATCAATGGAATTTCACCTTCGCGGCATTTGTCCTGTGCGTGTGGACAGCGCGGCGCAAAGCGGCAGCCATCGGGGAGTGCCAGCGGATTGGGCACAACGCCTTCGATTGTTTGCAGCCGCGTCATTCTTCCATGACGTTCTTCGTCCAGTCGCGGGACAGCGCGCAGCAGGCCTTCTGTGTAGGGATGGCGTGGATGAGCGAACAACTCTTTGGCCGAAGCCTCTTCGACAATCTTGCCCGCGTACATAACGGCCACGCGATCTGACGTTTCGGCCACAACGCCCAGATCGTGTGTGATCAGCAGCAGCGCCAGATTTCGTTTCTCGCGCAGTTCATTCAGCAAGTCGAGAATCTGCGCCTGAATCGTCACGTCCAAGGCAGTTGTCGGTTCGTCGGCAATCAACAGCTTCGGATCACAAGCCAGCGCCATCGCGATCATCACGCGCTGCCGCATTCCGCCGGACATTTCGTGCGGATAGGTTTTCGCGCGAATTTCGGGAGCTGGAATCGCTACATCGCGCATGCCTTCGATGGCTTGGTTCCACGCTTCGCGTTTTGGGACTTTGCGGTGCAGCCGGATTGCTTCGGCGATCTGTTCGCCGACCGTATAAACGGGGTTGAGCGAGGTCATTGGGTCTTGAAAGATCATGGCGATGTCATCGCCACGAATCGCGCGCATCTCGCTTTCAGAAAGTGGGAGCAGGTTCCGGCCTTCAAACAGAATCTCGCCGCCAGTTACCCGCCCAGGCGACGCAACCAAGCGCATGATTGAAAGCGCCGTAACCGATTTGCCGCAGCCCGATTCGCCGACCAGGCTGAGTGTTTCGCCCTGTTCAACAGTGAACGAGACGTCATCAACCGAACGCACTTCACCACGCCGCGTGGCGAAGTAGGTCTTTAGATTTCGCACTTCCAGAAGGCTCATCACGGTTTTGAATTGGGCATTAGTTGCGTAAGCTTTCGTTCAGAAGGCGCGAATATAAACGAGTTACAAGGTGTCGGCAAATTCTGTCGCCTGTCAGGTACAGGTTGCGATGTTATTCAATGGCTTCGAAGCGAACTTCTTTGCTGACAGCAAAAAGTGATTGGCGCGGTGGTTGCTGTATTGCTATCGGCCCTGC
>JBDSAM010000079.1:0-3353 GCA_039922135.1 Blastocatellia bacterium | reverse complement strand
AGCGACTTCGATAAATCGTGTCATTGGCAAAGCGGCTCAGGGGTCAAGCACCGACTGATTTCAGGTGCTGGATGTTTGCTTCAACGGCTTTGTCGTAATCGGCAGCGCCGATCAAACCGGAGCCGTGTTCCTGAATGAACTTCAGATCGGCGGCGGTGAATTGCATGTCGCTTTCATGCTTTTCGCCCATCACGGCCAGCGGCGTGCGATCAATCGTCAGGACGAATTCGGCGGTCAGATGGCCCTGGTAGTTTATTTCCTTAAGCGTCGAGACGACTTCCGACCAATCGTAATGGCCCTTCCCACATGGTCTGCGATTGTTGTCGGCAACGTGGAAGTCCAGCAAACGGTCGCCGGTCGAGCGGATCGCCTGTTTCCAATCCACCTCTTCGATGTTGATATGAAATGCGTCGAGCACCACACGCAGGTCATTGCCAACTTCTTCTCCCAATCGCAGCGCCTGATCGTGGCGATTGATGAAGTATGTTTCAAAACGGTTGAGCGGTTCGATGCCAGCGGTAATGCCGTTGTCCTGTGCAAAGGCGGTGACTTCTTTCAACCCTTCCACCGCCCACTTCCACTCTTCGGCGGGCGAGGCCAGCGGCTTCACTTTACCAACGGTTGACGGAACGATGCAGAACATCTTGCCGCCCAGCTTGCTGGCCATCGTGATGCAATCTTTCATATACGTGATTGTGTCGGCGCGGACTCGGCTGTCGGGATGAAGCAGGTCGCGCCCTGCAAACATCATCGTCACCGTGCCCCAGCATTCCAGTTCGTACTTGTCCAGCAGCCTGCGGATTTCGTTTGTGTTGTGGCGCGCTGGCTCACCGCTGATTTCGATGCCGTCGTAGCCGAAGCGGCGCAGCCGTTCAAGCGTTGTTTCAATCGGTTCGGGTCTCATCCAGTTGTGCATTGAGTGCTTCATTCTGGCGTCTCCTAGGTGATGTGGTTGTCGTTTACTTGTTTCCCAGTATGGTTCGCAACTCTCCGGCGTTCTGGCCGGCATAGCGCAAGATCACGCCATCGCGCCCGACTGCCCAGCCGTTGTCATTGTGAAAGGTGATGGCGCGCAATGGCGTGGTGGTATTGCTAACATCACGCTGCCAGCGGCGGCCATTCTCTGTGTGCAGAATGATGCCGTTCAGCCCGACTGTCCAAGCGCGTTTGGTGTTTATGGCTTTCACGCCCAGCAGATTGCTTGGCGCGCCGCTAATCTGCACGGTCCAATCTTCGCCGCCATTAGTCGTGCGCAGGATTAACCCATCTTCGCCAACGGCCCAGCCGTTCTTCTCGTCAGCAAAGGAGATGGCATAAAGCCATTTGCGCGTCCCGCTCTCCTGTGTTTTCCATGTCGCGCCTCCATCCGCAGTGTGCAGAATGCATCCGGTCTCACCTGCCGCCCATCCGGTCTTAGCGTCAATAAACGTCACGGCTTCCAGCCAGAAGCGACAGTTGGAAGTTTGCGGTGTCCATGAATCGCCGCCGTCCCCCGTCCGCAGGATCAAGCCTTCTTCACCGACGATCCAACCCGCTCCCACAGACGCGAAGAATGCGCCGTGCAGATCAAGCTTTGATGGGAGTGGCTTCGGTTGCCATCTTGCGCCACCATCTTCGGTACGCAAAACAATGCCACGTTCGCCCGCGACCCATCCGCGCTGCGCATCAACGAAGCTGACCGCGCGCAGGTTGGCTGTTGTTGTTGACGTTTGCGCGCGCCAGTTTTTTCCGCCATCGCCAGTCGCCAGAATGTTCCCATTCATCCCGACCACCCATCCGCGTTCGCCATCGGCAAAATGCACGGCGTTGAACATCTCCTTCAAGCCATCGGTTTGCGGCGACCATTTTTCGCCACCGTCTTCAGTGGCGTAGATCACGCCGCCTTCGCCAGCCATCCATCCGTGCTTATCGTCCACGAAGCTGACGGCAGTCAGTTCCTGTGCGCTGTTTGATAACTGAGCGCTCCACGTTTCGCCGCCATCAGTGGTGCGCAGGATCGTGCCGTCCGCGCCACTGGCCCATCCCTGTTTGTCATTGATGAACGAGATCGAATGGAGATAGCTGGATGAATTGCTTGCTTGCGTTACCCAGGTTGCGCCAGCGTCGCCGCTATTAAGGATTGCGCCATTTCCACCAACGATCCAGAACTTGTTTGGCACAACAGCAAATACGCGCGACAGGCCAGTTTCTACAGGTGATTTCTGCGGTTGCCACGACACGCCGCCATCCTTGGTTATCAGCAGGGTATTTTCGTTGCCAACGGCCACGCCAATCTTGTCATCGGTGAAGGCAATGCCAGTAAGCTGTTTGTTAGTCGCGCTCGGTTGCGGTGTCCAATGCTCGCCGCCGTCATCCGTCATCAAAATCAAACCATCAACGCCCGCCGCCCAGCCGCGCTTTTCGTCATTGAACCAGACCGAGTATAGATGCTTTTTGGAACCGCTCTTCCGTTCGCGCCAGTGTTCGCCGCGATCTTCGGAAGAGAGAATTTGACCGCGCGCGCCGACTGCCCATGCCTTTTTGCCTTTCACGGCCAATCCGTACATTGGCGTGTTGACTGGGCTGCGCGCCGATTCCCAACGCTGGCCTCCGTCGTCTGTTCGCAAGATTGCGCCATCGCGCCCGACCGCGACACCATGCCGTGCGTCACTGAATTTGATGGCATACAACGGATTGCCCTGTGGGCGCGGATTCTGCCATCGCCACACTCCCATTGGAGTTTCATTGGCGAAGGTCAGCAACGATAGGAGCAGTAAAGCCACCGGGAGAGAGGCTTTCAAATGCGGCTTTTGGCGTTTCGGTCTTGCAATAACCATAGCAATTTTGACCACTGATTTGATCCGGAAGATTTGAAGAAGACTTGAAGTCTGAGAGCGTCGCTATCATATTCCACGCTCGCCAAAACGTGTAGCCATTGCTGGCATCGTTGCTTGACGGCGCTAAGATCGCCTGGATTTTCCAACAATCTAAATCAAATTCATGAATAGACAGACCCGCGACTTTCAAACATCTACTCTGGCCGCTTCCTGCCGATTGGAAAATCAGTTACTGGATGATGGTAAGGAAACTAAGGCTGGAAATGCGCCGGATAACAGGTAAGACTCGAGTGAGACGATTACCCCATATGCCGCGTTCCCCGCTTCTAGCTTATCCCTAAAGGGGTCACCTGAAAGACTGCTGATGAATTTCTAGATAATTGCTGATGTTTAAGTTCCTTCAGAGGATGCTCTTACGGCTTATCTCAGTTTTATTGCTTACACGGCACGGCACTTGTTTAGAGAGTGTTCGTTCTCATTGATCTTTATCGAAGATGCCGATGGATTCAGACTTGAACCTGAGGTTTGAGACACAAA
>JBDSAM010000078.1:0-6768 GCA_039922135.1 Blastocatellia bacterium | reverse complement strand
GGGCAAAGTAGTCGAAGCGCCGATTCATCTGCTGTTTCTATCCACCGCGAAAGAGCCAACGATCTCTCACCCGCGTGTGCTGATTGTTGCGGGCGAAGGTTCGATTGCGACGGTGCTGGAAAGCTATTTTTCTCCCTCGACGCACCTGGGTGCTGAGAGCGTCTATTTCACCAATGCTGTGACTGAAGTTTTTGTCGCGCAGAACGCCACGCTGGATCATTACCGGTTGCAGGAAGAGAGCGAGCGCGCATTTCACATCGCCACAACCCAGGTGCATCAGGAGCGTGGCAGCAATTACACATCGAATGCGATTTCGTTGGGCAGTCAGATTGCGCGTCACGCTTTAAACGTTGCACTGACCGATGAACATATCGAAACTACGATTGATGGGTTGTACATTGTCACGGGCAAACAGCACACCGACAGCCACACAGTGATTGATCATCAGAAGCCTCGCTGCAACAGCCATCAGCTTTACAAAGGGATTTTGGATGACCGCGGGCGCGCCGTGTTCAACGGCAAAGTTTTTGTCCGCGAAGGCGCGCTGCTGACTGATGCGCGGCAACTCAACAAAAACCTGCTGCTTTCTGCCGAAGCGCATGTGGATACCAAGCCAGAGTTGGAGATTTTTGCCGACGACGTGAAATGCTCGCATGGCGCGACGGTCGGGCAGCTTGAAGACGAAGAGTTGTTTTATCTGGCTTCGCGCGGCCTTTCGACAGAGAAGGCACGAGCGCTGCTGACTTATGGTTTTGCCGAAGACGTGATCAGTAAGATCAAATTGAAATCCGTTCGCGAACAGTTGGACAGGATCGTGCTAGAAAAACTTCATCAAAGTTTGGAGGTCAATTCGTAATGCAAGCCGCTGTGGAACGTGAAGCAAACGAGAAAGATTCAAATACCGGCTCATTCGACGTTGAGCGCATCCGGAAGGACTTCCCGATCTTGAATGAGAAAATCCACGGGCGCTCGCTGGTGTATCTGGACAGCGCCGCGACTTCGCAAAAGCCGCAAGTGGTGCTGGACGCGCTCCAGCGGTATTACGCTGAGCAGAATTCGAATGTCCATCGCGGAGTTCATTATCTGAGCCAATTGGCGACGCGCGAATATGAAGACGCGCGCGTCAAGATTCAGCACTTCCTCAACGCCGCCGAATCGCATGAGATCATCTTTACCAGCGGCACAACCGCGGGCATCAACTTGGTCGCGCTCAGTTATGGCCGCAAGTTCGTCCACGCCGGGGACGAGATCATCATTTCGACGCTTGAACACCACTCGAACATCGTCCCGTGGCAGATGCTGTGCGAACAAACCGGCGCGAATCTTCGCGTAATTCCGGTGAACGACGCTGGCGAATTGCTGATGGATGAATTCGCCGAGATGCTGAATCCAAAGGTGAAGATGGTCGCCGTCACGCACGTTTCAAACGCGCTCGGCACGATCAACCCGATCAGACGAATTATTGAATTGGCACACAGCCACGACATTCCCGTCTTGATTGACGGCGCGCAGGCCGCGCCGCATTTGAAAGTGGACGTGCGCGAACTGGATTGCGATTTTTACGCCTTCTCCAGCCACAAGCTGTGCGGGCCGACTGGCATTGGCACGCTGTACGGCAAGAGTCATTGGCTGGAAGTAATGCCGCCCATCTTCGGCGGCGGCGATATGATTGCCTCAGTGACGTTTGAAAAGACGACCTACAATTCCCTGCCCTATAAGTTCGAAGCCGGCACGCCGAACATCGCCGACGCGATTGGGATGGGCGTAGCGATTGATTATTTGAACGAGATCGGCTTGAACAAGATCGCGGCCTACGAGCACGAATTGCTGGAATACGCCACCGAAACCATCGGCGCGATTCCCGGCGTGACGATCATCGGCACGGCGCGCGAAAAGGCGAGCGTGCTGTCGTTCACCATTGACGGCATCCACCCGCATGACATCGGCACGATCCTGGATCAGGAAGGCATCGCCGTCCGCGCCGGTCATCACTGCGCGCAGCCTGTGATGAAGCGCTTCGGCGTTCCAGCGACGGCGCGCGCCTCGCTGGCGTTTTACAACACGAAGGAAGAGATTGACGCGTTGGCCGAAGGCATCCAGAAGACGATTGAGGTGTTCGGCTGATGAAGGACGAAACAAGCGTGAGCCGATGGATGCTGAAGAAACAAAATACACGCGAGTCGAGTACGAAAGAAGATTCATGGTTTCGCCGCACGTGGACTGGCGGAGCGCCATCGAACCGTATTCGAAAATCTTCGAGGACAAGTATCTGCGGGACACCAGACTTCGGCTGAGAGTTTTGACGGACACCGACACCGGGCGGCGCGTTATCAAGCTGAACAAGAAATCCGAATCAGCCTCGCCCTACTTCCAGACGATCAGCCGGATTCTTCTTTCGCCAGCCGAGTACAAGCTCTTCGACGGCCTTGAAGGAAATCGGCTCAAGAAAGAGCGGCATTATCACCACCATCTTGGTCGCGTGTTTTCGGTGGACATCTTCGAAGGCAAACTTGACGGGCTTGTTCTGTGCGAAACCGAAGCGGAAGGGATGGAAGACCTGATGTCGCTTCAATTCCCCGCATTCGCAACGCACGAAGTGACCGAAGATCCTTTTTTCACTGGCGGGAATCTTTGCCGCACGACGCGCGCAGCCCTGCTGCGCAAGCTCGCGGCCTTTGCCTGAACCGCTCAAGAGATTGGTTACGATTTATGGCTGATTTAAGCGAACTCTACCAACAGGTCATCCTCGACCATAATAAAAAGCCCCGCAACTTCCGTGTGCTGGACGCGGCCAACCGCCATCAGGAAGGCTACAATCCTCTGTGCGGCGATCAACTGACGCTCTACCTGGAAATGGACGGCGATACGATCAAGGACGTGGGTTTTCAAGGCCAGGGCTGCGCGATTTCAAAAGCTTCGGCTTCGATGATGACCGCCGCCGTCAAGGGCAAATCGAAAGAAGAAGCCGAAACGATGTTCGATGAGTTTCACCGAATGGTCAAAGGCGAACTCAATCCCGAAACCGAAGAGCATCATCTTGGCCGGTTGACGATCCTCTCTGGCGTCCGCGAATTCCCCGCCCGCGTCAAATGCGCCAGCCTATCGTGGCACACGCTGCATGCTGCGCTCGAAGGTGAAAACCAAATCGTCTCGACCGAACAGCCTAATGACGGCAGTTAATAAAAAGACCCGAATTCGGCGATTAACAATTCGAACTTCGGCACCTTCTCGAACCCGCAGTCGAACTTGCCGCGCAACCTGCAATTCAGTTTGCGTGTGAGCTTCTAACTATGCGCTACCTGATTCTCATCGTATTGGCCACCGCCACTGTCGCGCTTGCTGCCGCCGGGCTTGGGGAGGATTACTTCCCCAAGCCCGACAGCGCTGGCGGCTGGCGCACTCTAAAAGACGCCTCCGCGATCAAGAAGACCGCGGGGCTGGATCTGAAAAAACTCGACCAGGCCTTCGAGTACGCCTCCCGCAGCAGCCAGCACGGCGGCTTGCTGGTCGTGCGCCACGGATGGTTGGTTTATGAGCGTTATTACGGCCGCGGCAATCGCGAAGCCAACCCCGCCACCGCTTCAGTGGGTAAGGCCTATACCAGCATCGCCTGCGGCATCATGCTGGCCGAGAAGAAAGCCCAGATTCCCGAAGGGCTTGATACCAAGGTCTTCAATGCCAAGTACCTTCCGGAGGCCCTGCCTCTGGATGACCTGGCGAAGGCCGAGATCACCTTGGGCCAGTTGCTTTCCATGTCCGCAGGCCTGCACGGCGAAGGTAGCAATCCGGGCTTCGTGAACGGCGTTCCGTCCGTCAAACTCGATCCTGTGCCGCGCCCCGCAACGCCGCTCGGTCAAGATTTGAATGCACTGCGTACTCCGCTCTGGACTAAGCCCGGCGGCGGCTACTCTTACGCATCTGCCTCGCCCCACGTGGCCTCCATTGTCCTGCGCAACCTGACGGGCATGGAGATGCACCAGTACATTGATCTGCGTTTAGCGAAACCGCTTGGCTGGGGCCAATGGGCCTGGGCCATGCACCGTGGCGAAAATGTTCTCTCGCATACCCCGGGCGGCGCGGACATCGCTTTGCGTTCAACCGATCACATGCGCTTCCTCTACGCCATCTTGAAGAAAGGCCGCTGGGGGAAGGAGCAAGTGATTCCGGCTGACTACATCGAAATGTGCGGCAAGCCGACCAAGTGGAATACTCACGCCCCCATGAGCCTGATGTGGGAAAACAATGCCGATGGCCATGTCGCAGGTGCTCCCAGGGACGCTTTCTTTAAGTCCGGCGGCGGCGGTTACGGCGTCATCGTCGTCCCCTCGCTCGATCTAGTGATCTATAAGATGGCGGGCGACGACAGTCAGTACGACCCGGCGCGCACCGGACTCAAGCAGGATTACCCTTACGATGGCTCGCGTAATGGGTGGAAGTCGCCACTGCGCAGCCAGTTCAACGACGGTCCCATTGGCACGGATGACGGCGTTCGACGGGTCCTGGAGATGGTCGCCGCTGCGATCATCGATTGAGAAGCTCGTATCCGTTTGGATCTCGTCGGTGTCATTTGTAGACGTAGGCTGAGTGAGATTTCAACGCAAAGAAACAAGAGATAGAACTGTCCTTGTTCCTTTGTATCTTTGCGTTAAAAAAATTCTGGATTACATATTGGAGTCATCTTGATGCGCTTTAAAATCAAGGTTCTTGCAGTTTTACTGGCGGCCGTGGGCTTTATTGCCTATGCCTTTGACCTGCCGACAATGCCAGTTGCCACCGCCCAAAAGCCCAAGATGCCCGTGACGCCGTCGATCGAGGATTTTCCCGAGCTTTGGTCCTTGCAGCCGCTGGCACGTCCGGCCGTCCCTGCGACACCAGCAGGCACGAACCCGATCGATGCCTTCGTCCAGGCGCTGTACGTCGCCAAGAAAGTGACGCCGGTCGGCCCTGCTGACCAGCCTACGCTCATGCGCCGCGTCTACCTGGATCTCATCGGCATTCCACCGACGCCGGCCGAACAGGACGCTTACCTCAATGACAAATCACCCGACGCCTATGAAAAGCTGATTGACCGCCTTTTGGACAGCGACCAATACGGCGTCCGCTATGGCCGTCACTGGCTCGATGTGCTGCGTTACGCCGACGCCGAAGAGCGCATGTACGCCGCGCCCGGAATTCATTATTGGCGCGATTGGGTGATCAACGCCGTCAACTCCGATGTCCCCTACGACCAGTTCGTCCGCGCCCAACTGACCGGCTATCGCACGACTGAGCGCACCACCATGCAGGCCGTCGGCCGTCGCACTCGGAACGAGCGCCGCCCCGACGACCTATTCGCCCTCGGCTTCCTTGCGCGCGGCGCGGTCAGCCGGGACGGCAAGGATTTGGGCGAACTCCAAATCTCCGCGGTCGAAACCGTTTCCACGGCTTTTATGGGGATGACCGTTGGCTGCGCCAAATGCCACGATCACATGTTTGACCCGATCCGGCAGAAGGATTTCTACGCCATGAAGGCGCTCTTTGATCCACTCGTGATCAAGAAGCAGACCCTGGCCACTCCGGCTGAACTGGTCGCTTACGGCCAGCAGTTTGGGGAAAACGAAAAGCTGCGGATCGCCGCCGAGAAACCGATCACGGCCCTGACCGAACCCTACCGCACTAAGCTCTACGCCGACCGCGTGGCCATGCTGCCCGCCGACATCCAAGTCATCATCAATAAAGCGGAAAAGCAACGCACACCGGCCGAGCAAAAGATCGCCGACGATTACTTCCCTGTTCTCCGCATTGATCCTGAGAAGATTGAGGAGGTTATGTCGGATCCCGATAAAAAGACCTACAAGGATCTGCGCGCCAAGTTGAATCAGGCTACCGGCAAGAGGATCAAGGAACTGCCGGCATTCTGGACAGTGGAAACCGATCACGCACTGGAACTCGAGAAGAGCTACATCTTGACCAGCGGCGACCCGGAGCGGTCGGAAAAGGACCATCCCGTTGAACCCGGCTGGCCCTTTGACAACGGCGTGAAGGACTTTCGCGAAGGCCGCATTGAAGCCTTCTCCGATTGGCTCACCGCTAAAGAGAATCCGCTCTTTGCCCGCGTTGCTGTGAACCGTCTGTGGCAGTGGCATTTCGGCGAGGGCTTGCAGAAGTCGCCGAGCGATTACGGCTTTTTGGGTGGTGTCCCTGCCAGTCAGCCGCTGCTTGATTGGCTTGCTTCCGAGTTCATCGCGCGCGGCTACAGCCAAAAGGCGATGCACAAGTTGATGCTGACCTCGAAGGTGTATCGGCTAGCGAGTTCCGGCGACAAAGAGGTGATGAAAAGGAATCTGGAAGCTGATCCTTTGAGCCGCTTCCTGTGGAGCTTCCGTCTGCAGCGCTTGGAAGCCGAGCCGATCTGGGATTCGATACTCACCGCTGCGGGCAACCTCGACACGAGCCTCGGCGGACCTTCCTTCGATATTGAAGCCCGTGGCCCGCGTGGACGTGGCGGGGCGGGAATGCCAGGGATGGATGAGGCCAAGGCGGAAGCCAAAATGAATCGGCGTGGCGCGTACATCATTCGTGGCTTTTCCACCAGCCGTGAGGTTGTTCCCAACTTCCTGCAATCCTTCGATGTTGATGATGGCCGCGCTCCGTGCCCGGTGCGCACGCAAACCGTTACCGCGCCGCAAGGCCTCTTTATGATGAACAGCCCGGAGATTGAGAAGGCCGCAATGATGTTCGCCGATCGCCTCAAGAAGGAGAGCGCAGGCGATCTCGGCAAGGCCGTTG
>JBDSAM010000077.1:0-13765 GCA_039922135.1 Blastocatellia bacterium | reverse complement strand
ATGACGCGATGCGCCGTGCTTTGGTTCGCATTGCGCGTTGAAGGAGAGAAGCTGAATGCAAAAGTTCAAAGTCGCAATGAAGTATCTGCTGGCAGTGTTTTTCATCGCTGCCGGGATGAATCATTTTGTTCATCCTGATTTCTATTTGAAGATCATCCCGCCATATCTGCCGTGGCACGCGGCTCTGAATTATTTGAGCGGAGCTTTGGAAGTGGTGCTGGGCGCATTGGTGCTGTTTCCGCGCTTCACGCGGTTGGCAGGATTGGGGTTGATCTTGCTGCTGATCGCTGTCTTTCCGGCGAATGTTTATATGGCACTGAACGCACATCTGTTTCCGACAATTTCGCCGGCAGCTTTGTTAATTCGATTGCCGCTACAGTTGGTTATGATTTTGTGGGCCTGGTGGGCGACGATGCCCGACCGGAAAGTGTGAGGCAGCCCCCTGACTTTGACACCTTTTGGAGGCATCCCTAGAATGCAGCTTCTTCTAAAACTGGCAAACCCGACTCCATACGCGAGAGAAAATTTACTATGAGCATCTCACCGGACTTTCTGGCAATCCTGCGTTGCCCATTCTGCAAATCAAAGGTCGAACTGAAACCGGACGGCAGCGGCCTGAAGTGCGAAAGCTGCCATCGCGTTTATCCGATTCGCGACGACATCCCAATCATGATTGTTGACGAAGCCGTCATTGAAGAAGATGCGAAGGCTTAAATTCCGCGCCATCTCTCACCGATGCCAGCTCCACTCTTTCAACAATTGCCTGAAAATTCACGCGTGCTCTTCATACGGCTGCGCAATCTGGGCGAAGCCGTTTTGGATACGGCCAATTTGCGCGCGTTAAAACGCTTCCGGCCTGATCTGCAAATCACCATGCTGGTCGAAGCTATCTACACCGATCTGTTCGCCGCTGATCCAGATATCGAAGCCATGCCGCTATTGCGCGATGCCGATGAGAAGCGCAGCACGTTCACGGCGCGTCTGGGCGTCATCAAAGAGATTCGCAATCGAAGGTATGCCGCCGTCATCAATCTGCACGGCGGCCCAACCAGCGCGCAACTGACCTTTGCCAGCGGCGCAAAGCATCGCGTTGCGCCCGCGCACTTCCGCAACAGTTATGCTTACAACCTGCGCATCCCGCCGGTGGACGAGATCCTGAAACAGCCAGATATAAATCAGAAACTGCATACGGTTGAAAATCAATTTGCCGAATTCAAATGGCTGGGCTTGCCCGGTGCCGAAGCGATGCCGACAGAGTTGTACCCGGCGCCGCAGATGCGCGAATCGGCAAACGTAAAGCTGATTGAAGCGGGAATTGATCCGGCAAAACCATATGCCGTGCTGGCTCCGACCAACGAGTTTTATACCAAACGCTGGCTGCCGGAACGGTTTGCCGAAGCTGCCGAGAAGTTGGTTGAGCGCGGGCTTCAGATCGTGATGACCGGCGCGCCGACGCCGGATCAACGCGCGCATTTAAAAGCCGTGCAGAATGCGACGAAACAGAAGCTGGGAAGCCTAAGCTCGCTCAGCATTGGCGAATTGGTCGCGGTGATTGCTGACGGCAAGCTTTTTGTCGGCAATGACAGCGGCCCGGCCCATATTGCTGCTGCGGTGAAAACTCCACTGGTGGTGATGTTTGGGCCGGCCAGTTCTGTGCGCTGGCGTCCCTGGCGTGCGCCATCGGTGTTAGTGCAGAACGATTTCGCCTGCAACCCCTGTTCGATGTACAAGTGCGAGGCGTTTGACGAGCCGGAGTGCATTCGATCAATAAGCGTGGCGCAAGTGATGGGAGCAGTCGAGAAGGTGTTACGCGATGCACGGTAGGCTGTCTAGCCTGATGCGTTCTTCAAGTACAGCGGATAGACTCATCCGCTGAAAGCTAGGTGAGATAGCACTACTGCCTTTCCGAAGTAATTTGAGTCCACCTCAAGGGCTTTGCTGCTTAGCAATTTATTTATCAGCCAGATGCCTTTCGATCATCTGCTTCAGATTGTCGAACTCGATTGGCTTGCTGATGTAGTCCGTGCCCCCGCACGCTTTGACGCGGTCGAGCGTCTCTGGGCTATCGTAGCCGGAGACGACAATGATCGGGAGGGTTTGAAACTCAGCGTCGCGGCGGATCATGCGCGTCGCTTCCAGGCCATCAATAACAGGAAGTGAGATGTCCATTAAGACCAGATCGGGTTTATCAAGGCGGATGCAATCAACAGCCTGTTGTCCATCGCGGGCTTCGATGACTTCATATCCGTTCATTTTGAGCATCAGCTTCAACGGGATGCGGTTGTTGTCATCATCTTCAGCAATCAGAATGCGGCGCAGTTTTTCCGTCATAAAGTGTATTCGTCCGGCTATTCCCACATAAGTTGATTCAAGAAAAAGAAACTCTCCCACTAAGACACACGAAGTTGCACGAAGGCAGAAAGAACGCTTCTGATTGGCCATGTTGGTTTTCTTCGTGGTTCTTCATGTCGCTTCGTGGAAAAAACATTTTCTTGAAATCTGTAAGTTTGGGGTGTCTAAACCGCTTGGTTGACGGGGATTTTAGCAGCCGCATGCAGTGACAACAAGACGGCGTTCCGCGAGATTGCAGGGAGCCAAGAATTGAGATTGATGGCTCTTTTTGCTAGCATGCGCGCGTTTCTTGGACGTGCCGTTTCGGCGGAAATAATCATCAACAACAACCTGAATTTCCCTCCTCCTCTATTTCAATCGCGTGAAACGATGACTGAAAATGGACTGCCTTTGATGGTCTTGTGTCATTTTGATGGGCGGGTGGCGACGGCGGATCAAGAGGCCATCGCGCTGCTGGGCAACCCTGATCCAATGGGTGAAGCGTGCTCAACGATTTCGCAGATTGCGGAGAAGGCGAATTGTGCGGAGTTGAGTTCGTTGTTCGAACGCTTCATTGTGGACGGGCAGGCTTCGGCAGTTGCGGTCGCGAGTTTCGGCGACAGAGAATGCCAAGTCACCCTGCGGCGGCTTAACGGATTTCAAACGCAGCCGCTGGTGGCAGTAGAGATGCGCCGCTTCGACAAGGAACAAAGCGCGATGGCTGAAATCGGGCGTGCCACGAACCGTTTGATCCACGACTTCAAAAATCAGATAGGCGGACTGAAGCTGTATGCCGCGTATTTGAAAAAACGATTTGCCAGGCATGAGGATTGGGCGGATTGGACGGAAGGTTTGGAGATTACAGATAAGATCATTCAAAGCTTAAACGAGATGACCGCGAACGCCTCGCTCGTCACCAAGCTGACCCGCCCGCTGGAATTGAGGCTAATTGAAGAAGACTTCGTCCCGTTGGTAAAGCAGGCGCTCGACGAATTTCAGCCGCAGGCCGCCGCGCGTGGCGTGAAGGTCAATGCTAAATTCGCCGTCACTCAGTCACGGTTCCCCCTCGACTCGCAGCAGATGCGCGAGGCGCTGAATACTTTGCTGGTTCGCGCGGCTGATTTGTCAGCCGCGGGCGGGACAGTAAATGTTGTCATGGAGGCGGGGCAGGCGGGTGAAGGCCAGTTGCTGCTTTCAATTTCGAACGAGGGAGAGGTTTTAAGTGAGCAGCAGCGGCAAGCGTTCTTTGATTTTCTGACCAACGAGCGGCTGAACCAGACTTCGCTGAAAATGGCGCTGGCTCGCCGCATTATCGAACTGCACGGCGGGCAGGCAGCGGCGCTGGCCGCCAAACCGGCTGGAACAAACATTTTGCTCACGTTCTGAATTTGAAATTTGCTGACCACATTGCCAGATAAGGATGCTGTGGTAGGAGAGAACCGTCATTGAAAATAGAGAATAGAATTTTAGTCGTTGACGACGAGCCTTCAATTACTGATGGGTTGCGGTTGCTGCTGGGCGCTGAAGGGCATGCAGTCGAAACGGCGTCAAGTTTCAACGCGGCGCGCGTAACATTGGAGCGGCATTTAGGAGGAGCGGGACGCGCGGCAGACCGCCACCCTTTTGACCTGGTCTTGACCGATTTGCAGTTGCCGGATGATCCGCAGGGCGGGCTTTCGCTGTTAAGGCTTATCAAGGAGCACACGCCCGACACTGAAGTCATCATCATTACCGGTCACGGGACTGTTTCTGAAGCCGTCGAAGCGACAAAATCCGGCGCGTTTTATTTCGTTGAAAAACCATTTGAGCCGGAGCAAATTCTGCTTCTGGCTCAAATGGCGCTTGAACGCCGCCGCCTGCTAAGTGAATCGGAAAGCCTGCGCGGCCATTTTCAGCGGCAGGAGTTTTCCAACATCATCGGCGGATCGAAGTCCATGCAGGCGATCTACGACACGATCAAAAGCGTGGCCAAAAGCGATGCCAACGTTCTGATCATTGGCGAATCAGGCACGGGCAAGGAATTGATTGCCAACGCAATTCATTTCAATTCGCTGCGCTTGAACAACGAACTTGTCAAAGTGAACTGCTCGGCGCTGCCGAAAGAGCTGATCGAGGCCGAACTGTTCGGCTACGTCAAAGGCGCATTCACCGGCGCAATCCAGAACCGCTCAGGATTGGTGGCGCAGGCCAAAGGCGGCAGCCTGATGTTGGATGAAGTCGGCGAGATGCCGATTGAACTGCAACCGAAACTGCTGCGCGTGCTGGAAGAGCGGCGCTTCAGGCCAGTCGGTGCGACCGAAACGATTGAGGCAGACTTCCGATTGATCTGTGCGACCAATCGCGAACCGCACGAAGCAATCAAAGAGGGAATGATGCGCGAGGATTTGTTTTACCGAATCTCGACGATCACGATCAACGTGCCGCCTTTGCGCGAACGCGCTGAAGACTTACAGTTGTTGACCGATTTCTTCTTTCAGAAATTCAAGGATAAGTACAGCCGTCCGCTACAAGGATTTTCTCAATCGGCCTATCAACGCGTATTTACGCACCGCTGGCCAGGTAACGTGCGCGAATTACAGAACGCTATTGAACGCGCCGTGCTGCTGGCCAAAGGATCGCGCATTGAGCCGGAGGATTTGCCTTTTGGGAATCAGACCAATGATGACGAGTTGCAAGCGTTTTACGTTCCGCCGAACATGACGCTGGAAGAGATTGAGCGTATCGTTATTGAGCAGACTCTGAAACGCACAAACGGCAATAAACAGGCGGCGGCGCTAGTGCTGGGCATCTATCGTCCACGACTCTACAGCAAGATCAAGAAATATCGAATTCAAGTGCCGCGCGAAACCCGCAAACGCGAAAAGAGGGCGGATGAAGCTACAAGTCAGCATGCATAAGTGGCGTAAACGACAATTGGTGTTCGCTGCCGGAGGGTTGGTTGTCTGGGTTCACTTGCTAGCGATGGGGCTGGCGCAGCAAACCGTCGTTTACGACGTGCCCGCAGATGCCCGCATCACGAAGAACGAAGTCATTGCCGTCCAGGTTGAATTGCGGCGATTAGGCTATCTGAAAACACGATTGTCCGCCGAACTTGATCCGGAAACGCGCATAGCGTTAAGGGAGTATCAGCTCAAGTACGGTTTGCCGACGACGGGCAAAATTGACCCCGCAACCTATCGTAGACTGGGCCTTCCATACCCGGCGCCAAAGCCTGGCGAGCAGCGCGTTGTGCGCCAAGCTGGGGATGCCGCCAAAGAGGCTGGTAGTAGCACTAAAGAAGGAACGCGGGGTGGCCTGGAAAAGACTTGGGACGCAGGAGGCTACGCGGTGTCAAAGTCCAGGGATGCGACAGTGAAAGGCGCGAAAGTCGCAGGTGGCGCCGCGAAGCGGAAGGCCGATTCCATGATCCGCCGTAATGACGAAGACACTCAGCCGGAGGTGGCTGAGGTATTCGATTCGAAACCGCAATGGTCTGGTCTGGCATACACCGTTAAAGATGGGATGGTGACGATCAAGCTGCCGCCGAAAAGCAAGGTGGATATTGGCACACTGGTTTCCGAGGTACGCAAAGTTGCCGGAGTCCGATACGTCTTTGTTGTTGTGCTGTAGAGAGAAGTGAAAGAAGCGGCAGCGCTAAATCTTGATTGGCGCGCGCGCGGTGATACGTGAAGGGATTAATCCTTGCAGTGTTCTGAGTTCGGTCTCAATCTCGGTGAGTTTCTGGCTGATGTCATCACACCGTTCTGTTACATAGGCGAATTGGTCGTCCGCGATTTGATCTAATTCTTTCAGCCGGTCTCTTTGTGCAGTTAGCCGCTGCATCAGATCATCGCGCTTTCCCTGAAGATTCGGTTTATCAATGGCCTGAATGTCTCGCTCAATTTTGGCCATCTGGTCGCTCAGGCTTTTGACCTTACTTTCCTTTCGAGTCTTATTCTCGGTCTTCAAACTATCATCCGCTACTTTCTGCGCTGACTTTTCCGCCGCTTGTTGCTTAAAGTAAGTGGTTGCGGTGAGCGCCAGTCCGGCAATTCCAAGCAAGACCAATCCAATAAAGATTGTCAGGTTGATCTTTGAAGATTTCTTTTCCGGTAGCGTTCCGTCGTGATTGTTCAATGATGCGCGAGGAGTTGAAAAGTCTTCCTGCGCGGGCAACTCCTGGGATGTGGCGGAGAGGGATCTGGTCAGATGCGGATCAAGCGGCGCTGTGTACTGCGGGGGGGAGGCCTCGGCGGTTACGCGCGATTCTTCCTCGGCGGCTTCGGACAGTTCTTCGGGCGCAAAGACGGAAGTGATTGGCCCCACGCGATCTGACAAATCATTGGTGCGTTTAAGGACGGGGGAAGAGCGTGTCAGCGGGGCAGTGAACGAGGTAGATTGCTTCGGCGGGGAAGGCAGCGGTTCAGTCTTTCTGATTTCACCGCCAGACGGCTTTTGCGTGGGAATTTCAACCTCGTCCATTGGATTTGTCTTGGCCCCACTTGCCCAACTGATCTCGGTTGGCGTGTCCGGCGAACGAGCCAAACTTTTTGGCTCCATCGAATCGTCATCCGGTAGTGGCAATCCGGCACCGGACAATTGGGCGATGACTACTGTGATGTTATCTTCGCCGCCGCGTTCATTGGCCAGGTTAATGAGCGATTGACAAGCCGATTGGAAATCGCTGGCTTCGTTGACGATGCGCGCGATTTCGTCCGCAGGGATCTTGCCTGATAGCCCATCGCTGCAAAGCACCAGCGTGTCTAATTGGCACAGCGAAACTCCATTGACTTCGACATTGACGTTGTTGTGCGCGCCTAGCGCTTGCAAGATGACGTTACGGTAGCTATGCGTTTCGGCTTCTTCCTCGGTGATCTGTCCGGCGTCAATTAACTGCTGAACGAGCGATTGATCTTTGGTGATGCGATAAATTTTGCCTTGCCGGATCAGGTGCGCCCGACTGTCACCGACCTGTGCAAAATAAAGGTGATTGTCGTTGGTAGCAACGGCGGTAAAAGTCGCGCCCAAGCCTCGATGCGCCTGATTCGTCTGGCCATCAGTGTGGATAACTGCATTAGCCTCTTCGACGGCTAGCCGGAGCCGTTCTGAAAAGGGAACCTTGCTGTAATTATCGTGCGCTTGCAGTTGCAGCATGCGGTCGCGCACGGTCTCAACAGCGATGCGTGATGCAACCTCGCCTGCCAGCGCCCCCCCCATGCCGTCCGATACGGCCAGCAATGTCCCGTAATAACCCTGGGTATATGTGAGCAGATCGTGCGGCTCTTCTTCGTTGGCAGTCCAGCTTTGGCAGGACGAAAGGTCAAGGATCAGGAAATTGTCCTCGTTGCCGCTGCGCACCATGCCCACATCCGTTTGGGCATAGAGTGCTAAATTGATGGTTGGAAGATCGGACATAAATTAGTGATGAGCGATAGGTGATGAGCGATAGATTATGAGTGATAGATGATGGGCTTACCTCTTTTCACTACCACTGGTTACTGTTTCTACGCCCTTATTAGTGCCGCGTCTAAATCCGCCATGATATCTTCAACATCCTCGATCCCGACAGAGATCCTCACTAACCCCTCTGTAATTCCCAGCCGCACGCGTTGTTCCGCAGGGATTGAAGCATGCGTCATCGTTCCCGGATGTGAGATTAGTGTCTCAACGCCGCCGAGGCTTTCAGCAAGCGCACAGAGGCGTACATTATCCAATACAGCTCGCGCTGCCGCAAGAGAACCTGTCTCAAACGCAATCATTCCGCCAAAGCCCGTCATTAATCGCTTTGCACGCTCATGCTGTGGGTGCTGAGGCAAGCCGGGGTAGTAAACCCTTTGAATTTTGGGGTGTTCATCTAAGAATGCGGCCACCTGCCGCCCATTTTTGTCGTGTTGCTGCATCCGCACGCAGAGCGTTTTGGTTCCGCGCATTACCAGAAAAGAATCGAATGGAGAAATAATCGCGCCCACCGCATTCTGCAAAAATGCGATCTTTTCCGCATCTTCGGCGTGCGCCGTGACCGCTACGCCGCCGATACTGTCGCTGTGGCCATTCAGATACTTGGTCGTTGAATGCACAACAATGTCTGCGCCCCATTCGATCGGGCGCAGAAAGTATGGACTCATAAACGTGTTGTCCACTACCAGACGAATGTCGTTGGCCCGGGCCAGCCAGCCAATGCCTTCCAGATCCGCCACGGTCATCATCGGATTGGTCGGTGTTTCGACGAAGATCATGCGCGTATTTGGACGCAGCGCATTTTCGACATTGATTGCCTCAGTCGTGTCCACATAGCTGAAATCCAACCCGAAGCCCCGCATCACGCGTTCAAACAGCCGGTATGTGCCACCGTAAGTATTGTCCGACACAATGACGTGATCACCCGCTTGAAGCAGCTTCAATACTGTATCAATCGCCGCCATCCCCGAAGCAAAACAATGTGCTGCAATCCCGCCTTCCAGCGCAGCCAGATTTCTTTCCAACGCAAGCCGCGTTGGATTCTGTGTCCGCGCGTATTCATATCCTTTGTGTTGGCCCAAGGCATCTTGAACGTAAGTGGAGGTTTGATAGATGGGGACGGCGACCGCTCCGGTCGTTGGATCAGGCTCTTGCCCTGCGTGAATAGCTTTTGTTGCAAAACCCATGGTTGATGTAATGATTAAAACGACAACGTAAAATGACGGGCAGATATTAGATACTCAATTAGGAAAAAGGAAGCACGAATTTATTTACGGTGCCAGGAGGAGTAGCGAGAGGCTATGCCTGAGAAGGCGCGTTTAGGAAATGCCCGGTTGATACCTCTCCAAGCACCAAAACAGCGCGACCAATAATTATGGCTTCGCATCCATCCAGTTTTCGCCCGCGCCAAGTTCGACCGTCAGGGGCACAGCGATCTTTACCGCAGCTTCCATAGCAGCCTTGACGACCTGTTTGGTTTTCTCGATCTCCTGCGACGGAACTTCAAAGACCAGTTCGTCATGCACCTGCAGGATCATCTTGGCCTTCAGCTTTTCGCGCTTCAATGCCTCGCTGACGCGCAGCATCGCCAGTTTGACAATATCCGAAGCCGAGCCTTGCATTGGCATATTGACGGCTTCGCGCTCGGCGCGGGCGCGGGCCGCGCCTTTGGTGGCAAGGTCGGGAACGCGGCGTAATCGGCCGTAGATCGAACGCACCACTCCACCGGCTTCTCGTGCTTTCTCCGGCAATTCATCCATGTATCTTTTAACGCCAGCGTAGGTCTGGTAGTAATCATCAATCACCTTTCGGGCTTCGCTGCGCGAGATGCCTACGCGCTGCGCCAAGCCGAACGGGCCGATAACGTATGCGATGCCGAAGTTGGTGATTTTGGCCACGCGGCGTTTCTCTTTCAATTCCGCCGCAGTGGTCGCGCCGAAAACTTCGCGCGCCGTGCGTTCATGGATGTCTTCGCCTTTGGTGAAAGCGTCCAGCATGACAGGGTCTTTGGTGATGTGCGCCAGCAATCGCAATTCGATCTGAGAATAATCCGCTGAGAGCAGCACACAGCCATCCGCCGGAATGAACGCGCGGCGGATGCGGCGGCCCATCTCGGTACGGATGGGGATGTTCTGCAGGTTTGGATCAGTGCTACTCAATCGTCCTGTTGCAGCGATGGTCTGGTTGAGTGTCGTATGGATGCGCCCATCCGCCGGATGGATCAGGGAAGGGAACGCATCAACATAAGTGCCTTTCAGTTTTGTCAGTTCGCGGTGTTCGATGACCAGTCTGGGCAATTCGTACTTCATCGCAAGTTCATCGAGCACATCGCGGCCCGTTGCGATTTTGCCGGTCGCTGTGCGCTTCGTGACTTCGAAGTTCAACTCTTCAAAAATCTCGCCAAGTTGTGTTGGCGACCCAATGTTGAATTCGCGCCCGGCCTGTTCGTAAATCAGCTTTGATAGCTTTTCGATCTCAAGCTGCATTTCGACTGAAAGCTTCGCTAAAACGTCGGTATCCACGCGGAAGCCCGCCTGCTCGATTTCATAGAGCAATGGTATCAGCGGCATTTCGATTTTTTGATAAACGTAATCGAGCGTCTGCTCCTGAAAGTCGTATTGAATCTTGTCATCCGCGATTCTGGCATTGAGCACATCGGCCAGACGCCCAGCCAAGTCAGCGGATTGGGGGATTGCCTCTTGCCCTTCCGCCGCGCCGTGACCGCCCAGGTATTCACTGGCCATTGCCTGCAATTCGTATTTTGTCCGCTCAGGATCAAGCAAGTATCCCTGCAACAACGTGTCATCAGTCGCAGTTTCAATCTCTATGCCAAGGCCGCGAAGCAAGTGGATTGCCCGTTTTAGATCGTGCGTGGACTTTTCGATCAGACCGTTATCAAAGACTTCGCGGAGCAGTTTGATGGCTTCTTGCTGATCAGCGCAGTTTTCAAAATCGAAGTAGCTGCCCATGCCGGGCGAAGTTGAAAAAGCAACGCCGGTTAATGTGGCGCCTTCAAGTGACAGGCCTGTGGCCGGTTTTTCAGAGAGCGCAAACGCGAATCGGTCGCGGCTGAAAAGCGAGTTGACCAGCTTACGAAGGTCTTCGGTGGTCTGAACTTGTTTATATTCAGTGGCGGGTCGTTCTGTGGATTTAGTTCCCTCCAGGCTGGATACCTGCCCAACAGGTTTTGCCCCGCTGGCGAATTCACGCGTTAGCTGGCCGAATTCCAACTCAGAAAAGAGCGCATATGCCAATTCTCGATCCGGCTCTTCGTAAAACAGCCCTTTCAGATCAAGCTCCACCGGCACATTGATCTCAATTCTGGCCAGTTCGCGCGACATCCGAATCTGTTCCGCATGGTCGCGCAATGATTCGCGATATGTTTTCCGTTTGACTTGTTCCCAACCCGCCAGCGCGGCTTCGATATCGCTGAACTGTTCCAGCAACCCGACCGCGCCTTTTTCGCCGATGCCCGGGGCGCCCGGAATTCCATCCACTGCATCACCCATCAGGCCCAGCCAATCTACAATCTGATTAGGTAGTACGCCGAACTTAGCCTTTACACCCGCTTCATCAAGTAGCGTTTCGCCGCCTGTTCTTTCCACGCGCAGCACAACAATGTCGGGATCACGGACAAGCTGGCTGAGGTCTTTGTCGTTGGTGACGATTACGGACTGTAAGCCTTCTGCCGCAGCCTTCAGCGCCAGCGTACCGATGATGTCGTCGGCTTCGTAGCGCGGCATTTTCAGCGTCGGCACGCGCAACGCCTGACAGACGCGATCAATGTAGGGAAATTGCACAACCAAATCGTCCGGCGGCGGCTGGCGATTGGCTTTGTATTGTTCGTACTGTTCGTGGCGGAAGGTCGGTTCAGCACAGTCTAGAATGACGCCCAGATAATCAGGCTTATGTTCATAAATCATCTTTCGCAGGGTCATCGTAAAACCGAAGACAGCATTGGTTGGCAACCCTTTCGAATTCGACAGGCCGCGAATCGCATAATACGAACGGAAGATATTCGACATTCCGTCAACCAGGAAAAGGCGTTTGGGATTTGGCATTGCCGGATTATCCGTGAGGCATGCAAGAAGGGTCAAGAATGCGTTGAGATAAAGGAGAGAATTCTGTTATGATCCCCCCGCCGATGACGAACTCCGCATCCCTTCCTCGTCGAGCAAGAATTCAAATCAAGTAATGACAACCAATAACACCTGCCGTTGCCCACAACGAGTGCAGGACAGCCTCACCATTTTCAAGGCAGGGCAAAAGTGAAAAATGCGAAAGTAAACCAGGGAATAGTGCCGTCCCTTTGCCTGGCGCTGTTAATTCTTTTCGTCTGCCTGGCTGCTCAGACCGCAACGGCCTCGCCGCGCGAATACGCCGTGCAGATCGCTGCGGTGCGTTCGCAGCATGTCGCGGATGACATGCGCAGCGGGATGAGCGTTCAGGGATTGGAAGCGTATTGGGTCAAGACCATTCTGCCGGAGCACGGACTTTTCTACCGCGTCCGGCTCGGCAAATTTCCTTCTCTCGAAACCGCCTATGTCTATGCCGAAGTGTTGCTCAACATCGGCTTGCTGGAATCTTACGCCATCACAGCTTTTGAGGCGCCAATGAGCGGGCCATTGCGCGATATGACGCAGGCTTCTATTGAAGTGCAAGAATACGTTCACCAAGGGCAGCAAGGGCCTTTGTCCAGAGAAACCAGCGAATTATTCGCCGCTTTGGGCGCAAGGCAATGGCTGTTGCCGTCAAGCCGGAATCTATTTGCTTCTGTGCCCCCCTCGTCGCAAGTTACGCCGCAGGTAATGAGTCAAGGGGCAGGCCAGGTCGCGGGCCAGATGGCAGGCCAGATGGCAGGTATGAACCGGCGCGATATGCTGGTCTTTGCATTGAGCAGCCACGAATGGCGAATGACGCCCGATCCAAGCATCTTTTTTGTGCGTGCGCCGATGGCGGCGCCAACCGTGAATTTGACCGTCAGTACGGCTTCTGCCAAGTTTGAAGCTGCGCCGATGAGCCAGCCAACAGCACCCACAATCACCGCGCAACCGCCTTTAACGCCTCCCCCACCGCCGAACGGTGCGCCAGCGCCGAACAAGGGCTTCACCACTGACCGGAATGTAGCGGCGGAGATTGGCCGGGGCAGCAAGCCGACCACTTCGCGCGGCATTGGGTACGGAGCCAGGAATCTGGGGCAGGCGCGGTTGCAGGCGACAGCAGAACTTCGCGATGGCCAGTTGGTAATGAAGCTGCGCAACCTGGATTCCGACCGTAGCTTTACGGGCACGGCGCGCGTCACGCTCAGTGATGATAAGAACAGCAACGAAATTTCACCGCTGCAATTCAATCTGGCGCCGGAAGCCGAGATGGTGCTGCCGATTAACGATCCCGTCAGTGTGGGCAACAGTTGGATGTTGATGGTCTTTGATGAGGGCAAGGTTCTGAGGCTGTTGCGTGGAGATTCTATTGGGCAGAGACCTGTTCAGGCAATGCAGCAGGGTTCGCCAAATTCATCCGATCAACTCGCGTTGAGTGCGCCTGCATACGTGACTGGCGTGACCGGTGTATACGACGCCACCGGAGCACCGACTTCCGTGCCGCAAGGCATGGTTCCGGCAAGCGAATCGCCGAATCCGTCGAATAACGCTTCAGGTCAGGGCGCGGCGGCAGCCTCATCAACTTTGCAGCCGCAGGGGCCAGTTGCGGGGACGGAAGCCCCGGCGTCATTAACCATTACTCCGCGCCAGATCGCTGTGACGACTGAGAACGTGACGCTTGAATTCGAGATCGCTTCGCCGCAACCGCTCAACTACATTTCGGTGACGCTGGCAGCCGGTGAATATCGCGATGTGCGGCAGGCGTTGATGTCCACCACGCGCGGGCGCGTGCCGTTCCTGATTCCGGCAGCACAAGCTACCGGCACATTCGTATACGAAATCAAGGACGAAGGTGGGCGCGTGCTGGGCGGCGGCGTCGGTGATTTTCGCCAGTTGAT
>JBDSAM010000076.1:0-3939 GCA_039922135.1 Blastocatellia bacterium | reverse complement strand
GTGATAGTTCTTTGTAGCGCGGTTTATTACCTCAACAGGCTGCCCCGTTTCAGTCAACCCAAGCAAATCAAGCTTCCCGTCTGATGTCATATCTGCAACAGCCAAGACTCTGGCCTTTCCCCTAATACGTTGCTCGTGCTGCTCAGTGAAACTTTTATGGAAAAATTCCCAGCCGTAATAGCCGCTAAGAATGACATCCAATTCACCATTGTTATCAAAGTCAGAGGCGAAAGCTGGAGCAGTACCTACGGGAGGTGGTAAGTAATCAATTTTTGATGAATCCCATTGTTCAACTTGTTTGATAACTTCCCATCTCCCACCTTCTGGTTTTGCTAACAACCATAAATCCTCTCCGTAGCCTGTGAAAATCAGAAGATCAATAACACCATCATTATTTAGGTCGCTGGCTGCCAAACTGATCCCCCCCCCGACGCTATTGGGAATGCCGTCAGGGCGATAATTGCCTAACCTGAGGTTTTCAAAAAGATGCAATTCGCGATCAGAGGTAAGTATCGCAAGGTCCGTATCACCGTCCGCATCGAAATCAGCACAAAGAACACTTCTAACTCCCAAAAGGTTTTCAAAAGGCGTCAATACCTTGAAGGTGCCATCCCCATTGTTTCTCAAAACAATGGGAGGGGCCTGGGGCAATTTAGATTCTTCCGGACGCTCGCCCGCGCGCAAAACTGCACCATGCATCGGCGCAACCAACAAATCAAGATCGCCATCGAGGTCAAAATCGAATGACCAGCTTCCCCAATATTCGTCATTAAGTACGTTTGATGGCAGACCAGTACGAAAGGTTATGTCTATGAATGATTTTGGGGATTCTTGTTGATAAAACCGCAGCCCTCCACGTCCCGCGAGCACAAAATCAGTTTTGAAATCATAGTTAAGGTCTACAACAAGTACCCCCGCTGGCGTAACTAATCCAGGTATTTTATCTGGTGCCATTCCTGGATAAGCCAATTTTGCTCCACCAACAATCTGAAGCGTGGTGGAGTTGGCAACAACTAAAGTCGGCTTTGATTCGCTATCCAGTGGTACCGCTCCAATCCAATCCCAACCAGCCGTCAAGCCTGCGATGGGTTCTTCCGTGAAAGTAATCTTGTCATCTGGCGGCGCAGGCTGAGAACTTGGGCTGGGAAGTTTGATGAACTTCAGAAACGGATCACCAACAAACTCTGCCGGGGTCTTCACGGCGTTCATGCTCTGGCGGTAAGCCGGAACACGAGCGAGCACGTTTTTCAAAAAGGCAGATTGCGTGGCGGCAGCACGCGGATTGGCACTGGTGGCGATTTGCTGCAACGCGGTCAACTGTTGTTTGGCTTCGTCCGGCCAAGTGGAAGAGGTTTCGGCAAGCCTTGCTACGGCTTTCTTCAGCACTTCCCCATCGCCGCGTTTGGCTGCGAGGCGCGTCACGTCCAGCAGCACAGCTAAGTTGTCAGGCTGCACGACGAGAATTCTTTCCAACAGCTTCTGCGCTTCGGCATCACTGGTGTCACCATTGCCAGCCCCGGCCGCCTGACGTTCGGTCTCTTGGGCCAGCGCGTAAAGCGCTTTCAGGTTCTTCGCATCCAGTTCAACAGCTTTGTTCAGGTGGGCGATGGCTTCGGGCAGCTTGCCTCGGCGACTTTCGATCAATCCCAGCAGCGCTTCGATCTGGCTATTGTCTGGCGCAAGGCTGCGGGCTTTTTCGACCTTTTCAAACGCGGTGTCGAACTCCTGTTGACGCACGGCCAGCAATCCCAGGTTCGCCCACGAAGCAGGTTCGCCCGGTGCAATCTGCGTGGCAAGCGTCAGCTTGTCTTTGGCGCGCACGTCTTCGCCTGTCTGTAAGCCCGCCAGGCCGACGTAAAAGGCGGAAACCAAGTCTCGGTATTCTTTGGATTCGGGTTTGGGCAGGCCCGCGTTGTGTGTGCAGGCGGACAAGGTAAGTAGAACAAACGCGGCGAAGATTGTCGCGGCCCCCCGTAACCAGCCTTTTTGCCGAGACCTCAACAGGCTGACAGCCTGTTGTACATTTGTTTTCATGCCGGTGGGTACCAGTCTTCTTTCTTGCCACGGCCAACGCCCAGAGCATCAGCCACGCGGTTGATATAATTGAACCAGGATGCAATCAGGGTAATTTGCAGGATCGCTTGATCGTCGAAACCGACGGCCCGCAATTTATCATGATCCTGCGGGCTCAGGCGAGTTGCGTCTTTGGTCAACTGCACCACGTAATCCAGCATCACGCGGTCTTGTTCGCTGATTTGGGCCTTTGTGTAATCTTCGCGAAGCCCAGCGATCAATTTATCATCCAGTGTCACCATACGCAGAAACTCCGCGTGGGATTCCACTCAGTAAAAACAGCTATTTTCGACCGACACCATCGTCGCGATCATTTCGTGCTGTGAGCGGCTCAGTGGCAAATCCGGCGACATCATCTCAGCGAACCCGGCAAAGATGTGATGAAGCGCACCCGGAATCAGTGTGTGCGATGCGACGACGCTGTCGCCGCCGGGCGAAACCGGCGAGCCGTATTCCTGCGGATAACCCGCGCGCGCATCTTCCATCGCCTTACGCAGCTTTTCGTCCGCCTCTTCTGGCGGAATGGTGCGAATCCAGGTCATTGCTTATTCTCCTGCGAAAAGCCTGGGTACGCTCGCGCCCTCGCGAGCAGGCGTCTGGCGAAGACTGCCCGCGAGGGCGCGAGCGTACCCAAGCTGGTTTTCATTGTTTCAGAACGTGTTATGCGATGTGAACAACTTATTTTTCGGCCCCGGTTTGATGCGCAAAGACCGGATAGGATTTCAGCCGCAGCATCAGCAACGCCGCGACCAGCGTCGCAACGCCGCATCCCAGCAAAACCAGCCGATAAGAACCCGTTTGATCAAACCCCACACCCATCAGCGCAGGCCCAAGCGCGCCGCCCAATGGCACGGTGATAAACAGATAACTATACAATTCGCCAAACGACCGCATTCCGAAATAACTGCTGACCAGATAAGGAATCGTGGCCGACTCAGCGCCGTACCCGAATCCGATCAACATCGCCGCCAAGTACGAACTGACGCCGGTCGCTCCGGCAAACAGCAGAAAGATTCCCGCCGCCACGCAGCAAAACGCCAGCACCGGCACGCGCGCGGCAGGCAACAGATCCAGCAAATATCCTGTGCCCAACCGTCCAGCCATTCCAGCAACGCCCAACAATGAAGCCGCAAACGCCGCGCTGGCAGGCGTCATTCCACGATCCTTTAGCATCGGTACCAGATGAATCATGCAGGCTTGAATGCTGGCCGCGACGATGAAATAGGCGATCAGCAGCAGCCATAGCACGCCGCTGCCAAGCGCCTCTTTCCGGCTCAATCCGTCAACAGGAATGGCAGCGGCGCTCTGTGCAGAAGCGGGATGCGCCTCGACAAAATCTTTGAGAAATACCAATAACAGCGGCACTGCTATGACCAACACCGCTCCACCCAGCAGCGCGTATGCCGTGCGCCAGCCGAATCTATCCAACAAGCTCTGCGTTGCCGAGGGCCAGACCACGCCGCCCAAAGCCGTGCCGCACATTGCAATGCCCAACGCCAGCCCGCGCCGTCCGGTGAACCAGCGCGAAATCAAACTGGCGTGCGGCACTGCCGACGTTCCCGGCCCAACCAGACCGAGCAACAAAAACAGCGCGTACAGATGCCACAGGTGCGGCGTCAACAAAGCCAATGCTGCGAACAACCCGCCAAACACTGTCGTGCAAACCAGGATCGGTCGCCGCGCGCCGAAACGATCCGTCAGCCATCCGGTCAACGGCATCGTCAACATCGCCGTCAGCGTCGCCATCGTGAAAGCCAATGACACCTGCCCGCGCGACCAATGAAACTCGTCGCACAGCGTCGTCAGAAACACACCGAACGAATTAACCAGCAAAGAACCGAAATGCAGAAACAATCCGACCGATGA
>JBDSAM010000075.1:0-8302 GCA_039922135.1 Blastocatellia bacterium | reverse complement strand
ACGGAAGCACTCGCCACAACCGGCCGTTCACTGTAGCCCGCGACCAGGACACCTTTCGGCACTTTCACATTGATTTCGTAGGTTGAGCGGTCGGCAGCATATTCGTGGAAAGGGAACCAGCGCGCGGCATAGAACAAATATGATCCCGCGTCACCAACAAATGCCAACCTTGCGTTTGTAATCGGCCCACCCTGGGGCGATTCCAAAACACCTTCATATTCAAAGATCAGCGTTATGGGCTGTCGCGCAGGTGCGACAGTGCCCAGATCAACGCGGACGTTCATGTTTTCGCGTTGGTCTTGAATGAACTGCAACCCGCCCGGCTCCTGCCCATCTTTAGCGGAGTCTTCTTTAGCCAGATTGTTTTTAGGCTTGGTTTCTTTTGCCGCCGCCGCCGTGGCGCGCGCGGCTGGGCGCGTCATTGCAGGTTTTTCAGAAGTGGCCGTCGTGGTACCTGCTGTTATTGGCGCATCCACGCGCCGGATGCTCTTGACAGCGAGTGAGCCGTTCATTTCAAAAACGACCGATCGCGTCTCGGTCAGCGGCACTAGTCGCACTTCAGCTCGCGCGCGCAAAACCTGCTCTGGCGGAATCAATTCAGCGTCAATTTTATAATGCTGAACATCGAAATCTGCTGCGCCCGCGCCCTTTTGCGCCTGCGCGCCTGAAACGGCCAGTGTCACGGCCAGCACTGAAGTAGTAATGGCCAACGTCCCAAGTGAATAGATCCTCTTCATCTCCTTAGCCCCGTTTTGTTCGTTGAACTTCTTCTGGTTGATGTTCTTCAGTTTGATGCGGTGATTATAGCATCACCTTCTGCTTTGTGAATCTGCGCCGATTGGGTGAACGCTAAGTCATGGCAAACTTGCAGCTTGTGGCATAATCGCGCCGCTATGGACAAAGGGGGATAGAGGCGAGGATATGAAATACCTGCTCAAATTCTATCGGTACGCATTCGCCTGGGAGAATTACCTGCTGCTGGCGCGGGCCATCAGCGCGGCGCGGGTGGTTCGGCGGCGCTTGCCTGAGCAGGCGTTGTCCCCGCATTTCGCTTCGGCATTGGCGGTCGTTGAATTGCTCTATCTGCCCCCGCAACCAGGCTGGAAGATTTCGGATGAAGCGAAGATAGCGCGGTTTGCCGCCTTTGTCGTCGGTTTCCCCATGAGGTGGGGCAAATGCGTGCAGCAATCGCTGATCGTTTACCGGCTGCTAAATGGTTATGGCATCCCAGCCAGGATTTGCTTCGGCGTTAGCCGCAACCAGACCTCGAACGAAGGGCATGCCTGGGTGATCAAACTGAATGAGCCGGACAGCGCGTTCGCCGAAGCGACTGACCCGCAAGAGCGATTCACGCCTGTTTATATGTCGTCACTGCCGCAGACCAACTAATCAGGAAGTTTAGCCATGCAACAGGACTTATCCCGCTACCACCAGCCGATCAGCAATCTGTTTTCAATGCCAAAGACCGCCGAGGCTTGGCAGCAGTACAAACTGAGCAACGAGCAGGCGCGTTTCTTTCACGAGAATGGCTATTTGGCAGGCATCCGCATCTTGAGCGACGACCAAGTCGAGATTTTATGCGAGCAGTTGAAGGACTTGATGAACTCGGCGCACGAAGGCCATTCGCTCTTCTACGAATTCCACTCGAACGAATCAGTTGATCCAAACAAGGTGCTTTTCCACGCGTTGGGCGCTTGGCGCATCCAGCCAGCCTTTCATGACATTCTGTGGCATCCGGCCTTTGTCGTTCCGGCGTCGCAATTGCTGGGCGGCGCGATACGCTTCTGGCACGACCAGTTGTTCTGCAAACCAGCGCAACACGGCGGCGTGGTCGCTTGGCACCAGGACTATTCTTACTGGACGCGGACGACACCGCTGCGGCATCTAACCTGCTGGATCGGCTTAGATGATTCAACGCGCGATAACGGCTGCGTACAATACGTGCCCGGCAGCCATCTATGGCCGGATTTGCCCATTACCGGCTTGACCGGTGATATGGATTCAATCCAAAGCGTTTTGACCGATAAACAAAAAGAGTTGTTCGAACCGGTCGCCATCGAATTGAAGAAAGGTGAATGTTCCTTCCACCACGCGCGGCTTATTCACGGATCGCATGCCAACACGACCGAACGGCCACGACGCGCAACGGTCATCAACGTCTTCCGCGACGGCGTGATGTCGAATTCAAACGAATCGCCGCTAGCGGGCGCACCCGTCATTCCGAAAGGCGAGAAGATGGGCGGCCAATTCTTCCCGCTGCTATTTGATCCGAACAAGGCTTCTTAGCCGGAAGCCACGCCAATCCCTCTATTGTTTCGCCTTCAGAACCGAGACGACACGGCTGATCAAGAAAGCGGCGACGAAAGTCCCCGCGCCGTACATAAGTCCGATGCGGACAATCCACCACGCCAAGCCATGGTTGAAACCTGCGGCGATGGCCACATAAATCACCATCGCAACGGCCCCGGCAATTAAGCCGCTCATCATATTCTGGCCAACGGTTTTTGAACTCATGATTCCTCCGATTGTCCAATGGTAATCCGTTTAATGGAGGGCGCAATGACGAAACAGGCCATGCCGCCGAACATCGCATACTTCCAGGTAATAACGCCGAAAGCCATAGCGATAAAGAACAATAAGCCAACTACGTTCAGCACCTGGACGATTGCATTTACCTGTCGAATTTTCTGTGGGTCATTCATTTTGAAAGCCTCCTTTTTGAAATTGTCTCCGTAACCGCTTTGCAGCAACGATTCATTTCGCTGCTCCCGGCAATCTACGTTGAGTCCGAGCCGCATTGTCGCTGGTTTCTCTGAATTGTCGGTTTTGCCGACTGAGCGGAAGTATTGACCGGTCGCAGCAATTGGCAGTGCCTGGTCTTTCTGCAAGAATCCACGGCGATGAAAGAAGAGTGGCGCGATTACAGACGATACATCCTGCATTATTTGTGGCGCATGCCGATTGGCATTCCAATCGCGCTGATTCCTTTCCTGTTCAACCTCCCGCGCTGGTCGAAGGAAGGCTCAGTGCTGGCAGGCTTGGGCCCCTCGCTGGTTTACGGCGTGACGATCCCGCTGGCCATCTGGTTTTGCTTTGCAGCAATTTATGGCGCTCGCACTTGGCTGGGGATCAAAAGTGGAAGGAAGTTGGCAGTCCCCGGCTGGGCTGATGCTCCCGTCAGCGCGATAGGCTTGGTGGCGGGAACTTGGATGGCGCAGACGGTCAATCATCGCCTTTACGGCGCGCCGGTGGGCGGCGGCATTTTTCTTCTCTCGCTGGTGTTTGGCGGAATCGTGGGAATGGTCATCTTTCTTTACTCGGCCTATCAGCAATCCAAAGCGGAAGCTTTTGAATTGCGAGCGGCTGTCGCCGAATCGCGTTACCATGTGTTGGAACAACAGATGCGTCCGCACTTCCTGTTCAACGCACTGAACAGTCTGGCTGAACTTATCGAATCAGGACAAGAGAATGCGGCCCAGACGGCTTATAAACTTTCCGATCTGTACCGGCGAATCCTGGCCAGCTCAGGCTCAAAGACAGCGCCACTATCGTCGGAACTGGAGATCACTACCGCCTATCTGGAGCTTGAACAACTGCGCTTCGGCCAACGGCTGAATTTTGAAGTTCGAGCGCCGGACGACAGCGATGGGATATTCCTGCCCAGCCTGATGCTGCAAACATTGGTCGAAAACGCGATCAAACACGGCGTCGCGCCATCGGTCGAAGGCGGACAAGTTCTGATCGAGATTAATCAGGAAACGAACAACAGTTACCGGTTAAGTGTGACCAACACCGGCGCGCACTTCGTTCAGGCAACCCACAACGGCTCCAGCAGCAGCACGGGCCTGGCCAATACGCGTGCGCGGCTAGATTTGCTTTATGGTAACGGTCATGATTTCGGCGTGCGGACGGATAAACAAGGCCGGACCGTTGCCAGCTTTCACTTCAAGGGAGAGAAAATTGGCTGAAGCCAAGCGCATACTGATTGTTGATGACGAGACGTTAGCGCGACAGCGCGTGGCCCGTTACGTGCGCCAGTTCAGCCAAGAGCTGCTGATTGAAGAAGCCGAGAGCGGCATCCGCGCCGTCGAATTGATCCATTCGTTCCTTCCAGATATCGTCTTCCTGGATGTCGAGATGCCGGGGTTGAATGGTTTGGAAGTGTTGCAGCAATTCGAAGAGCGCCCTTTTCATGTTATCTTTCAGACTGCTTACGACCAGTTCGCGGTTCGGGCGTTTGAAGAGCATGCCTGCGATTACTTGCTGAAACCTTTTACCGCCGAACGTCTGCATAGGGCATTGGGAGGGGCGCTCAGCCGTGTTGCCGACGAACAGAAGCTGCGCGCGTTGGAGAGGCAACTTGCGGCGCGCGCCATTGGCAATAGTGAAGGCCATGGCTATTTGCAGAAGTTGACCGTCAGGCAAGGCAACCGCCTGCGCATCGTCACAACTGCTGAAATCAACTGCTTCGTCAGCCGCGACCATTACACCTGTGTCTACTTCAACGAAGGCGGCAGTGCGCCGGAAGGAATTTGCGATCTGTCGTTGGGCCGACTGATGGAACGGCTTAACCCGCAGGAGTTCAAACAGCTTCACCGCAACAATATCGTGCGCCTGGCCGCCATCGTTGCGCTTTCGCGTTCCAGGTTGGGCGAGGTTTCAGTAGAGTTGGCCAACAGAATGATGCTGCCGGTTTCGCGCAGCAATCAGCGCGAGGTCAAAGATTTGGTGAAGGGCACCAGGAAGGAACAGTTTTGAAAATTGTCCCACTACCAGCTTGGTTAATCACTTCCGTTCAACGCCTGGCCGCATAATGCTGATCACCACCACCGAAAATATAACCCTACGCCATTTTGCCCAAACATTTAACGAAAAGTTTATTGACTGAGCTTGTCCGAATCAGATAACTTGCCTATCGAACTGAAGGCTGGAGCAAATTGCTCTGGTCCCGCGATTTGAAAACGTTCGCCCCTTACCCACACTCTCTCAGCTAGGTATCAGTTTCATTAAGACCGATTTTCTGAAACTCAGGCAAGGGGCAGGCAATACATACGCCCTCCTCCCCTGAGATAATTTCTATCCCTCTTTCAAGCAGGCTTAAGGCAAGCAAACTTTAGGAGTACCCAGAACCATGCTTTCTCAAAGAACACCCCTCACGCCCATACGATTGCTTTTACTGTTGCTGCTGACTATGGCAGCCATGTTTATAGTCCTCTCTTCGCAGGCGACGATTATGCAACGCCTGGAAATTGAAGAGTTGGTGCGCAATTCCTCTGATGTTTTCCACGGACAAATCGTCTCCACTGAAACTTACTGGAATGCGGAACACACGCGCATCTATACGGGCGTCCGCATCCACATCAACGAAACTCTAAAAGGCATAGTCAAGCGCGGTGATCTGGTAAAGGTGGTGCAGCTTGGCGGCGAAAAAGATGGCGTCAGGATGGATTACGCGGGACGTCCGGAATTCGCGATGGGCGAATCGGCTGTGCTTTTCACCACGCGCAACCGGAACAACGACCTGACCGTCGTTGCATTGAAACAAGGCAAGATGCGCGTTGAAGGACAAACCGTCACTCGCGACTTTTCAGGCTTAACGCTGATCAATGGCACGAAAGCCGGGAAAGACCTGCAACCGTTGAAATCTTCGCCGACGCAGTTGACATCAGTACAGTTGACGATGGATGAACTGCGCCAACGCGTCGCCCGCGCGAAATGATCTGTAGGAAATGCTGACATCCCGTCCGCGTTTCTGACAACCAGTAATCTTCCAAATGAACCAATGAAATACGTGCTCCATTTCCTGATCTTCTGCTTACTTTTCTTTTCGGCCACGCGATCTACGGCCTCATACGTGCGCACGCCACTGAGCAGCACGAACGGAAAGCCCGTAGCGTGGAATCTGGCTAATCCGGGCACACCGATTGTTGCCGGGGGCCGGATTACTTACAGGCTCAACCAGGCAGGAAGCGATGATTTACCGTTCGCACAGGCTGAGCGTGCTCTAGTGGCTTCTTTCCAAGCTTGGGAAGACATCCCGACCAGCGCCATTGCGTTCACGCACGGCCCGAATACGACCTCCACCGCGTCAGCCGGTGACGGCCAACTGGAGATGTTCTGGCTGGATAACACTGAGATGACGGGTGACGGGTTGAATCTGACAGGCGTGCTGGCGTTGTCACGGTTTCAAGCCAATACCGCCACTGGCGAGATCACCGACGCGGCAACGGTCTTCAACGGCTTTCGTTATCATTGGGCGGTGGATGGCCGTGCCGATGCCGTGGACGTGCAGGAAGTGGCGACGCACGAGATCGGCCATCTGATCGGGCTGAATCACACGATGATCGGTGGTGCGACAATGTACCCGCGCACCATCACCGGGCGCACACAAAGCCGCACGCTGGCTCCGGATGACGCCATTGCGGCATCGGTCGCTTATCCGGCACCGGGGTTTCTCACTTCAACGGGGACGATTCGCGGACAAGTAACCAGCAATGGCGCGAATGTGTTTGGCGCAAATGTTGTCGCCGTGGATGCGAACGGCAACGTGACGGCCAGTGCCCTATCGCAAGCTGACGGTACGTATTCAATTCAGGGGCTGCCACCTGCGACTTACAACATTTATGCTGAGCCGCTGGATTCCAGCACCAGCGCATTCTTCAGCCGCGCGGACTTGCCGGGCTTTTATGCCAATGCCAACATCAGCTTTTCGACCAGTCAGGATTTCTCCGTCGATGTCGTGGCAGGTGGGACGACAACACAGAACATTGCGGTCACTAACGGCGCGCCAGCGCTGGACGGGTTTATCGTTCGCGGGCCTGAAAGCACGGCGTTCCTGAATCTGGGCGGGCAGGCGGTTCAAGGAGCTACTAACGTGACCATCGGGGTTGCCGGCGCAGGATTGCCGCAATCGGGCATGCCGCTCATCGTTAGCGGCCCAGGGATTACCACCAATCGCATCTTTTTCGCTACGGTGGATGGGCTGGCCGCCGTGCTGGCCGAAATCAATATCAGCCCAACAGCAGTTCCCGGGTCGCGCAACATCATCATCACTCAAGGCAATCAGCGGACGGTGATGACCGGCGCGCTTGAAATCGTTCCAGCGGCTGCCACGGTTGTGTCGTCGGCCAACTTTGCAGCAAAGGTCGCGTCGGAATCGCTGGCTTCGGTGTTCGGGCAAAATCTGGCAACCACAATCCTGGCAGCAACGACCACGCCGCTGCCAACCAATTTGGCTGGCACGATGGTCAGGCTGCGCGACATTTCGGGACAAGAAAAACTGGCGCCGCTCTTTTTCGTCTCGCCGGGACAGATCAATTTTCAGGTCGCGCCCGGATTGCTAGCAGGCACGGTGCTGGTCAACGTAGGCAACAGTGCCGGTTTTGTCTCTACGGGTTCAATACTGGTTGAATCGGTCGCGCCGGGATTGTTTTCTGTCAGTGGAACCGGGCAAGGCCTGGCGGCGGCGGTTGCGCTGCGCATCAAATCGAACGGCACGCAAAGCTACGAACCTGTCACGCGTTTCGACGCAGGTTCCGGCCAGACCGTCGCCGTGCCTATTGACCTGGGGCCTGCCACCGATCAAGTGTTTCTGATTCTTTACGGAACTGGCATCCGCTTCCGCAGTTTGCTGGGCTCGGTCAGCTACAATGTGGGCGGCTTCCCCGGCACTCCGGGATATGCCGGGCCGCAGAATGATTTTGTTGGGCTGGATCAAATCAACCTGCCCCTGTCGCGCAGCCTGATTGGGCGCGGCGTGGCCAATGTCTTTTTGACGGTGAATGGGAAAACGTCAAACACCGTGACCGTCAGCATCAAATAGTCTGAAACAGGAATTGCGAAACTGGCATGGACAAGCGATATTCAGCATCTCAACTGAACCCAACAGGAACCAATCATGGCATTGCATAGAAAACGTGAAGAATCAGGACGCGTCGCAACGCGCCTGCTGCTGGAATCGTCTGAATCGGTAGTGTTGCCGCCTGCCGAAGAAATTGACGAAGATGGCCTGACACTGGAACGCGAAGAGTTTCGCCAGTACCTGCCAGACCTGCTTAACACTTTGGAAGAGGGCGGGATCGTTGATCCTGCGCCAATCGTCCAAAGCGATTCCCTGTTCATTGTCGAAGGCGAAACCCGCGTCTTCTGGGTTCGGCTGTGGCATACAGATGAATCGCGAACCCGAATTGCCCGCATGCACGTTGTCAGTTGTCTGCCCTTTGCTCCCACCATCAGAGTCAACCTCGGTGGCATACAGATGTAGTTCTCAGCGGATTGAAGATATTCATCAGCTTCATCAGCG
>JBDSAM010000074.1:0-11328 GCA_039922135.1 Blastocatellia bacterium | reverse complement strand
AGCACTGGTCATCGCCTTGACCGGAGAGCGGGGCACGGCACGCTCAACTACGGCGCGCGCAATTGTGCGCGTTACGGCTGAGCAGTCGCTGGCGCTTTCGGGCGACAGTCCACAGCGCCCAATCCTGCCGGTCTATGTTGATTTGGGTGAAGTGATTGTGGCTTCGAGCAAAGTGCCTTCTTACCTGAATCTGCTGGTCGAAAGCCTGAAGAGTTTCTGGCCTGACCCGCTGGATGAAGCGACGATGGAAGAACTGCTGGATGCCGAACAGTTCAGAATCATCTTCGACAACGGCGACGACCTGTCGCCAAGCCAGCGTAACCAACTGCTGGAAGAGGTTGGCAAACTGACGCGCGATTTCCCGCGCCATCAATACTTATTGACGATGGGACGCGGCATGTGGCGGTTGGAGCAGGACCGTGCGTCCACGCCCAAAGTCAAAATCACGTACTTGCTGGATGTGCAGCCGATCAGCCGCTACCGGATCGAAAAGTTCCTGGACGAGTGCGTCGAATTCGATCGGCAGGCCGCGCTAAATAAAGCGCCCGCTGACAGTGCTAAGCCTGCAGCTACAAACGCCACGACCGCTACGACTGCCACGGCAGTTACAACTGTTACTCTGGACAACGCAGACACTTCGGTCACGGCAGTCACGACAGTCACGGTAGGGGCAACGGCTACGCCAGGCACAGCGGGTAACGTTGTGACAACAGACACAGCCAAGGCCGGGAAGAGTGTCATAGGCGAATTGCGTCTACAGTTAGAGCGGACGCAGCTTTTTGATATGGCCTCCATGCCTTGGATGTTGGTGATGATGGTTAGGCAGGCGCA
Source organism: Blastocatellia bacterium (assembly GCA_039922135.1). Taxonomy (GTDB): domain Bacteria; phylum Acidobacteriota; class Blastocatellia; order RBC074; family RBC074; genus RBC074. Next base: position 10,497 of record JBDSAM010000074.1, on the reverse strand, counting down.
GGCGGGCGACTTGCCAAAGAGCCGCGTAGGCGTGCTGCGCGATTTGATCGAAGACAAAGTCAGTTGGATCACGCAATGGCGCGGCCAGCAGGCCCGCGCGCTTGATACGTTGTATGAACTGGCTTACCAGATGCAGCGGCAGAACCTGCCCAGCCTGCCGATTAAGGATGCGCTGACAATCATCGCCCGCGTGCGCGACAACCGCGAATATGCGCTGGAAGAGATGCTGGACAGTTTGATCGAGAAAGACCTGCTGGCCCGCGCCGGTGGCGACGCCGTGCGATTTCTTTATTCGCAATACCAGGCGTATTGCTGCGCGCAATATCTCTGCCAGCAGAAGAATACGAAATTGTGGGAAGAGATCACCGCTGGTCTCGGCCGTATTACACACCTGCGCCGCTGGAACGACACGCTGACTTTATTGTGCGGATTGCTGGACGAACCGCAGGTCTTGCTGGAAACACTCGCCTATGCCACTTCGCTGAAAGACGGCGAACAGGTCTTCCTGGCTGCGCGTTGTCTGCTGGAAGCGCGTCAGGCCGGAAGCTTTGCCGCGGCACAGGTGAAAGAGAGTAGTGGCGGCGATACTCAAACCGGCAGTTCGGCCAGTTCAGCGGACTCTGCTAATCCTAGATGCTATGTTGAATCGCTGGTGCTGGATGCGCTGTTATGGCGCAGCGACAGCACCAACGAAGCCCGCGCGTTTCAACGGTTACGCGCGGTCGAAGCGCTAGGCCGCCAGCCGAACCCCGAAGTCGCGCGCTTTCTGCGCCATATCGCAATGGAGAAGAAGCGAAAGAATTCGCGGGGCGAAGAAGACTTTGAATATGGCAGCATACGCCAGGCTGCCGGACGTTCCCTGCGCCGCCTGTTGTCGGGCAGAGACGAGACGGAGCGAATGATTTTTCTGGGGGAGTTGCTATGCACCGACCCTTATCTGGAAGAGCTAATTCGAAAATGGATCGAGGAAGACGTTCGTTGGTTGAAAGTGAAGATGGCGCAACCGCTGGACGAAATCACAGACCCGGCTGATTTACAGATCGCGCAAGCATTGGCCGGAATGGCGGCTTTTGCGTTGGGCGATCTGCGCCGCAAAGATGCGTACAAAGAATTGATCAAGGCCTTCATCATGGATTCGACCGCGGAAGTGGTTCGCTGGGCGATCACGGACGCGCTGGCTGTGATGGAACCTGATGCCGTGATTCAGGATGCCGTTCATCCGCTGCTCAAGAAAGGCAAGCTGAGCGCGCCCACGGCCAACAGTGAACGGCGCGAACAGTTGATCTACCTGATCGGCCAGCTCCGGCATCCCGACGAACGCGCGCAGGCTTTCGTCGAAGACGTGCTGCGAACGCCGGATATGCCATATGATCAGAAGGGCCGCGCGATTCTGGCCATCGGTTCCCTGCATCCACTGGGATGGGAAGAATGGAAGCGCGTGTTCGAACAGGTCGCGCTGGCGAACTTCCAGGGCATTAATGCAGAGCCGAAAAATCAGGACGAATCGCTTTACTTACAGACCAAAGCGCTGCAATCGCTGGCCGAAATCGGCGATTTGCAAACGCTCGAAACCTTGCGCAAAGGCCGCCAGCAATGGCCGATTGAACTGGAACGGGTTTTTTACAGCACCAGCGAAGAGATCATCTGGCGCAACAGTGGATAGTGTTGTTGGGCAAACTGTCAGTTTGCCCGGCGTCTAAGGATGGTGCCTTGATTCCCAAATGGTGACTTATGACGCGAGGCAAACTGACAGTTTGCCCAACATTTTCAGAGGAGAACGATATGCCGATTAAACAAATTCCTAACTTAAATCTGAATTACTACCTCATCAATTACGACGCCGATGGTAACGAACGCGCCGGAGATGATGGGAAGAAGCTGAGCCAGGTTGTGCTGGACGAACTCAAGAACGGCGGCTACACCGATGTCATTCTGATGAGCCACGGCTGGATGGGAGACATTCCAGCGGCTATCACGCAATACGACAAATGGATCACGAACCTGTTCACTTGCACAGCCGACATCGAAGCAATGAAGGCCAAGCGTCCCGGTTTCAAACCCTTATTCGTAGGCCTGCACTGGCCAAGCCAGCCGTGGGGAGAAGAAGACAACGGGGGCTCATTCGGCTTCGATCCCAACAGCGAACCGGGAAAAATCCTGCAAGCAGCAATTGACGATTACGCCGCGCGGTTGGGCGACACGCCACAGGTTCGCCAGCATCTGGAAACGATCCTGACGGCGGCAATTGATGAACACGACACTTTGCCTGACGACGTTCGCGCCGCGTATGAAGCGCTTGGCGCCAATCTGGGGTTTGGTCAAAATGGGGATGCTGCCGAAGACACGGACACTGGCAGCTTCGAGCCTGAAAAGATGTATCAGGAAGCACTAACACAGGAGAATGAAGATCTGGCAACCGGTGGCGGGGCAAGCTTCGGTAAGTTTTCGTTCTTCGGCGCGTTGCTCTCTCCGCTGCGAACCTTCAGCTTTTGGAAGATGAAAAGCCGCGCACGTAGTTTCGGCGAGTCAGGAGCAAACGCGCTGCTGCGAGCTATGCAGAAAGTAGCCGCAGATGCCGGACGCAACGTGGGTTTTCATCTGATGGGCCACAGCTTCGGTTGCGCGGTGGTAACGGCGATGGCTGCGGGCAAACCCGACGACAACACTCCTCAAGCGCCTGTCAATTCGATTACCCTTGTGCAAGGGGCGCTTTCTATCTGGGCCTACTGTCCGGACATACCGTCCAAACCGGGCACTGCCGGTTATTTTAACCCAATGTTCAAGCGGGCACGCGTGACAGGACCGATTGTCACAACGCAATCTGAACACGACCGTGCAGTTGGTCTGTTCTATAAACTTGGCGCGGGCGTCGCCGGACAGGTTTCGTTCGGGACGAAGTTCCCGGACGTTGGTGGCTTGGGCGCGTTCGGCATTCAGGGTGTGGATCAGATTACGGAAGGCTTGGAGATGAAGAAGGTGAGCGAGCCATACAATTTCAAACCTGGTAGAATCTACAATCTGGAAAGCAGCGAAATCATCAAAAACGGCAGCGGACTTGTGGGAGCGCACAGCGACATCGCGCATCCCGAAGTTGCACACGCGCTGTGGCAGGCAGCGTTGGCGGGCTGAACGCAGAGCGGTGCGATTGGGCGAAGGGGCAAAAATAAAATTGCCCCGTCGCCACCTCTCCCTGTCTGGTTTATCGTCTTCTTGAAAACATCAGCAATTGCAGCAAGTGAATAAAGAAGTTGACGAAGGTGACGTACAGGCTCAGCGTTAAGCCAACGGCGCTTTCCCAAGTGTTCTCGCTCCGGCTCATTCGGGAAAATTTTAATAGGAAGAAGCCAGAGAAGATCAGCAGGCCAAAGATCGAATAGACAATATTGACCGTCCGCGAAAACCGCACGAAGATTCCAACCAGCCCAACGACGATCAATCCCAACAACGCAATCATCAGAACCGGCGCGAGCGCGGAGAAATTGATTCCGCTGGTCATCGCAACGATGCCGGTAATAATCATGACAGCAGTCGTTCCGGTCAGCGACTGAATCACGATGCCGGGGCCTTGTTCGCTGACAGCCTGATTTATCAGCGGTCCGGACATTGCGCCAAAGACCCCGCTCCATCCCATCAGCAGGCCAACGGCAACATAACCGCCGCCCGCCGCTTGAACCACAAACATGCCGATGATCGCCACGACGAACAGCCCGATGATGGCAATCCAACCGCGCAGGTTGCGTGCCAGATACGCGCCGACGCCGCCAGACGCTATCGAAAGGCTGAGCAGGCACATAACCTTGGCCATCAGCGGCGTGCTGGTCTCGGGCATGGCGTGGAAACCGGCGAACATCAACAGTAACCCGGCGAAAACAGCCAGCACTAATCCTTTGATCGAGTTGAGATCGGTCTTGAGCTGCTCGCCAACGTAGCCTTGCTCACGAATGTATTTTTCAGCTTGCATGGTTTTTGTCCTCCAATGGTTTTGATCCGGTACCGCTCGTGGTACCGATCACAGCTTGATGTTATAAACCTTGATCTTGCTGTTGAGCGTAGTGTTGTTCATGCCGAGCAGTTTAGCCGCACGGCTTTGGTGGCCGCCAGTAATGTCCAATGCGCGGCGAATCAGTTCAATCTCGAAGCGCGAAACTTCGTCGTAAAACGATATACCACGCGCCAGGTCTAGCGAGGTGATATTATCTGCTGAGCTACCGGATGCGCCAGATTGAACCTTAGGCCTGACGATCTCTTCGCGCAGGCAATCCATTGTCAGTTCATTGCTGCGGGCGACGATCACGGCGCGTTCGATGGCAGTTTCCAATTCACGCACATTGCCCGGCCAGGCATAACTCTCCATCGCCGTCAAAACTTCCGGCGAAATCTGATCGCTGATTGAACGGCCATTCTCTTCGTTGTATTTGCGAATGAAATGCTGCGCCAGGATCAGAATGTCCTCTTTACGATTGCGAAGCGGTGGCAGGTGGATATTGATGACGTTCAGGCGGTAAAACAAATCTTCGCGGAAGTCGCCGGATTTAACGGCGCGCTGCAGATCGGTGTTAGTCGCGGCGATGATGCGCGTATCCACGCGACGCGGCTGTGTGTCACCTAGTGGCGTGAATTCGCGTTCCTGGATTACCCGCAGCAGGCGCGCCTGCGTTTCGGGCGGGATGGTGGTGATCTCATCCAGAAAGATTGAACCGCCATCGGCCACTTCAAACAGCCCTTTCTTGACCGCAATCGCGCCAGTGAATGCGCCCTTGGTATGGCCGAACATTTCTGACTCTAGAAGCTCCGACGGGATATTGCTGCAATTGACGGCAACGAACTGGCCCGATTCGGCGCGCGGACTGGAAAAATGAATCGTGCGCGCGACTACCTCTTTGCCGGTTCCGGATTCGCCCGTAATCAGCACCGTCGAGCGTGCGGGCGCGACTTGTTCAATCAGATCGTAGACTTCGCGGATGGCGATAGAGTTGCCGACGATAAGGCTGCGGTCGCCAGTGGTTTTCAATGTGCGGCGCAGCACGCGGCGCTCTTCATCGCCGCGACGGCGCGCAATACCCGCCGCGACGGTCTTCAAAATCTGCTCGTTCTCGAACGGTTTGCGGATGCAGTTGAATCCCCCCAGTTGCCACGCGGCAATTGCTGTATCAAACGTGGCGTACGCCGTAATCATAATCACGACAGCCTCGCGGTCCAGCTTGAGTAATTCTTCCAACGTACGCAGTCCGCCAATGCCCGGCATCGAAACGTCCAGCAACACCGCGTCATAAGCACGTTCACCAAAGCGCGCGATGCCTTCTTCACCGGTCTTTGCCAAATCTACACGATAGCCGTCCTGCGACAGTACCGTCTCCAGTACATCGCGCATTACCTCTTCATCGTCAACTACCAGCACATTGCCTTTTTTTGCCATATTTCCACACGAAAACTTGGTTGGGTTATCGAAGACTGATTATCAAGGATCGCTATGAGCGTGACAAGGAAGCGCGCGGTTAAAACACGGAAGTCTGCATTCCCCGGTACTGAAGCAGTTTTCCGCTGATCGGGAATGGCATCTATGGGATCAATCGCGGCCTGCATGAAATCTATTTAGGCGTCTTCCAAACGTGGTGGCGTAGCGGCGCGCGCATCGTTGTCCGACTTGAGCATTGCTTCAAGTTTTGAGGCGAACCTGCATGGCAATCTGGCGGTTGTGTTCGTTGGGCCTCATTGATTTGCGCGTCAATGGGTCTTCCTGTCTGGATACAGCAATGCGGGCGCCACCAGCGCTTGCCAATCGCTTTCTCATCGCGATTCAGCAAGCCGTAGGCGATGCCCAGACTGTTGAGTGTGTATCCTTCGCCAGCCGGATCGTTAATCTCACGCCGTCCTGATCCGTTCAAATTGGCATTCCCTCAACAGCCAACTCTAAAGTCCGGTGAGTTCAGCAATTTTATGCACTGGCCGGAAAATCAGATTGACAGCTTCGTGGCTGGGCGGCTATGATCCACTTCTTGAAAATCGTTTTCAAGATTGGCGGTCCCGCAAATCTTGAAAATCACTTCGCAATCAGAGTGTGGTGACAACGTTCGCGGAGTTGGTTGTTCCCGGCAAACCGTCTCAGAAAAAGTTTGAAATTGGTAAGAAATCGAAATGCTATAAGCACTACAACCGCGGCAAGGCCTACAAGAAATGTCTGCTCAGATAAACGGCTAACTTGGCCGCGAAAGTAAGGAAAGCCCTCGGCGCTGCAACGTCGAAGGCTTTTTATCGCACTCAAACTCGTTCCATTTGGCAACTTCACAAGCAGTGTGCGGGAGGCATCCTAGCACGCTGCTATTGAGAAATCATCCCGCGAATGCGGCGTGAGAGGAGGCTTACATGTTTTCACCTTTTGCTACCTCGCCCAAACTCCCATTCCGACTTTTGTCTTTATCTAGGCGCTTCATCGTTCTGATCGCCGCTTCAATCGTAGCCTTTGCATGGCAGGCGACTGCGGCGGCGCAGAGTGAGCAGGCCACTGCCGTGCTCGGCGCGGTTAAAATACAGGATGGCGGCGGCGCGATTGCCAACACGCATGCAGTCATCAGCAATGCGTCGCCCCAGCTTCAGTCCGCAACGACGAGCGACGGTGTTAGCCGGCAGCAATCACCGGACGAAGTCGAACGGCTACGGAAAGAGGTGAAGCAACTCCGCGAGCAACTGGAGCGGCTTAATCAGATGGTCGAGACATTGGCGAAGCGCGAGCCACTGACCGCCCCCCCCGTGCCTACTGCCGCGCAACGCCCGCTTGAAACTACAGGCGCGCCGCAATCCACCGCCGCGTCTGACAATCCGCGCATCGCCGTGGCCACTAAAGCGCAGGGCGGCGATCTGTCGGGCGCTGGCAATCTGTTGCGCACTGACCGCATCACCATCGGCGGCTACGGCGAAATGCAGTTCCGCCAATCGCCCATCAGCGAGCGGGCTGACGGCGGCGGCACGCCAACCTTCATCAGCCCGCGCTTCGTGCTGGGCGTCGCAGCCGTGTTGTCCGAAAAGCAAAACATCATTTTCAACTCCGAGATTGAGTACGAGTTTGGCTCGAAAGAAATTGACGTCGAGCAGGCATTCGTCGAATGGCGCGTGCGCCCGGAGCTTGCTTTCCGCGGCGGCATCTTCGCCCCATCGCTGGGGCGGTTCAACGTCTACCACGATTCCAACCTGAACCTGACGGCGATTCGTCCGCTGATCAATCAATTCATCGTCCCGACTGCTTACCGTGACACCGGCTTGGGCATCCGCGGGCGCTTCAAGCTGCCGCGCAAGATGAAGCTCACTTACGAGGCCGACATCGTCAACGGCATGCAGGGAGTGAACGCCGATGGCCAGCCGACGCCTTTCTCGCGGCTGCTGGGCCAATCTTCCGCCGCCGAGCCAACCGCCATCGCCTTTCAAGACCTGAATCGCAATAAAGCCGTCGTCGGGCGCGTGGGCTTTTCGCCCGTCGCCGGCTTCGAGTTCGGCGTCTCCGGTTACACGGGCAAGCTCAACAAGCAGGATGAAGCGCCAATTTCTGCCAACATCTTTTTCTTAGACGCTTCGTATCGGCGCGACGCACTGGCGCTGAACGCGGAATACGGGCGGTCGAACATCGTCGGCGGCGGCATCCCCCGCCACAGCCCCGCGCCGCCCGTCGTCAACGTCAACGACCCGGCGAGCGTGCAGCCCCTGGCCGATTTCGTCGCGCAGCGCACTCCGGGGCAGGACGGTTTTTACGTCGAGGGCTTGTACCAGTTCCGCCCGGCCTTCGTGGTCAGGCATTTTGATGACGGCGGCTACATCGCGCCCGTCGTGCGTTACGAAGCGGTGCGTCTGGATCGCACGCTGAAGGACTTTTATCTGAACCGTTCGCGCACAACGCTGGGACTGAACATCGCGCCTTCATCAAGCGTGATCTTCAAATTGAATTACCTCTTCAATCATCCCTTCGGTCCCGTGCCGCGCGTGCCGTCCGAGATCGGCGGAGCTGCGTTCGGCGTCAGCCCTCTGCCGCACGCGGGCTATGGGCGCAGCGGCTTCACTGGCGGCATCACTTATGTTTTCTGAAAGGATGGGAGCCTGAACAAACGGAGAGCGAAATTATTCGGTGTGTGTGTTGTGGCTGGGCTGGCGGTGTGGATTTGTTTAATCAAGCCCGGCTGGCTGTCCCAGCAGGTGGGGGCGAAACCCGCATTCATGGATCGCTACAACCGCGACCCTTATGCAAAGGATGAATTGCGAGGCAAATGCACGATCTGCCACATCGGGCGTGGCGGCGGTGAGCGTAATGATTTCGGCGAAGCCTTCGAAGATGCCGGCTACCGCATCACGCCCAAGCTGCGCGAAAAATTCCCCCAACTGTTCACGTCGCCAAAGGCCAAGCCCGATGCTGACTCGCTGCCAGAGCAGGCAACTTGTTCGTCAGCCGCGCACGGCGCGCGCCAACGTATCTGACCAGCACGGTCTTCGCGCGCAATTCATTCCGCGCGCCGATGTTTACGCGGCGGGTTCAGTGGCCATCTTGTAGGTCTTGATCTCCGTCGGTTTTGCCAGCAGGTCGGCGATGCTGTTGCGGAAAGTTTGAATGTGCGCTGACTGGGCGTGCTGCTGTAATCCAGCCATACTCGTCCAGTTTTCATAAAACATAAACAGATTCGGTGTTTCATCCGACCGGTGCAGGTCGTAGTTGATGCAGGTGGTTTCCGCGCGCGTCGCGGCAACCACTGCGGCGGCTGCTTGCAGGAACGTTTCTTCCGTTCCCGGTTTGACTTCGAGGTAGGCGATAACAGTGACTTTCTCTTGAGCCATAAATTGTCCTTTTTGAAATGAAGATTGTTGGCAAAAGCCGTGCGCGAATGTGCCATTGGTTGCCGTTGCGGGCAAGTGGAAACTGCAACTAGAAACTTCTGAGCGGATCAATTATTGTCTCGACCGCAATTCATCACATCACGATAGGAGAGAGCAGATGAACTGCGAGACTTCGCGCAGGCAATTCTTGCAAATCGGCAACGCCGCAGTCTTCGCTTCGCTGCTGGCTAGTAACTCATCAGGCGAAGCGATGAAACTGAGAGAAGCAAAAGACGCTGTGGATCATCTGGTGCTGGCTGTAAATGACCTGCAACGCGGCATCGAATGGTTCGAGCAAAAGGCAGGCGTTCGCGCCGTTGTGGGCGGCAAGCACCCGAATCGCGGGACTCAGAACGCGCTGGCATCTTTGGGTGGCCGGCAGTACCTGGAAATCCTCGCGCCCGATCCGCAGCAGGCTGGTCACGAAAGCGCTGCCGATCTGCTGAAGCTTGAAACCCCACGCTTGGTTCTGTGGGCTTCGGCCACCACGGAAATTGACATGCTTGCGCGGGATGCCAAATCGGCGAAGCTTGGCGTGATGGGACCATTTGACGGTTCGCGCGCGCGGCCTGATGGCAAATTGCTCAAGTGGCGGTCGTTGAGCGCCACGCGCGATGCCGACAAAGCCGTGGTTTACTTCGATGTCGTTCCGTTCTTCATTCAGTGGGACAAGGATTCATTGCACCCGTCTCAGGATTCGCCCACCGGTTGCCAGTTGCTTTCGCTGGAATTCGAGCACCCGGAAGCAGAGGCAATCACGGCTGTGACGAAGGCGTTGGGTATCGAAGCAAAAATCAGTAAGGCTGCCGCGCCCGCCATCAAAGCCACCCTGAAAACTCCGAAGGGCAAAGTTGAGTTAGTCTAAAACACCTGAAGCTATGGATGAGCAGGTCAAAACAACGGCAGAACAGCCGCCCATCCAGCAAACGCATCAACGGCCAGTTGTTCACTGGCTCAAGCGTCTCGGCTGGGTAGGTTTTCTAGTCTTTCTGATCAAAGGATTGCTTTGGCTCATCATCCCCGCTTTGCTGGCGAAAAGTTGTATGTAAAAGCGGGCAGCATCAGGTACGGTACGGGGAGTCTGTACGACCTGAGTTTCCCGCAATGCGTACCTTCAAAAAAAGCTCAGGTCGCTCACGCTCTCCGTACCGCATCAAACCTTCGCCCGGCTGAGCATTTATAACAAAGGCTCTATTCGGAACATCAAATCCGAATAGAGCCTTTGGTTTTTAGTCTCGCTTATGCCGCGTCAGGCCAGCTTGCTCTTAAGCAGCGCCTTTGCATAAAGCCGGTTCATCCGCGCGATGTTGTCGAGCGTGATCTCTTTCGGGCAAGCAGCTTCGCACGACGCGATATTGGTGCAGTTGCCGAAGCCTTCGGCGTCCATCTGCGCGACCATGTTCAGGACGCGGCGATTCTCTTCGACTTTGCCTTGTGGCAGCAGGCTCAGATGCGAAATCTTTGCGCCGACAAACAGCATTGCCGAGCCGTTCTTGCATGCAGCCACGCACGCGCCACAGCCGATGCAGGCCGCCGCATCGAATGCAATGTCGGCGTCTTCTTTCGGAATCGGCAAGGCGTTGCCATCGGGCGCGCCGCCAGTCGAAACCGACACGTACCCACCAGACTGAATGATTCGATCAAACG
>JBDSAM010000073.1:0-19770 GCA_039922135.1 Blastocatellia bacterium | reverse complement strand
AACCGGCAGCACAAGCGAAATTCTGCAACGGCCACAACATCCATACACAACTAAATTGCTCGCTGCCCCGCCGAGTTCGCAACCAGGAGCATTCGCCCTGATCAGCGATAAAGCCGATGTCGTTTTAGAAGCGAGCGGCATCGGCAAGGCCTATGGCCAGAACGAAAATTCGATTCAGGCTGTCAGGCGGGTTGATCTGCGCGTAAGGCGCGGAGAAATCGTCGGCATTTACGGCCCATCCGGCTGTGGCAAATCCACACTGCTGCGAATTCTGGCAACAATTGAAACTCCCACAGAGGGTTCGATCTTTCTCGGCGGAGAGCTGGCAACCAGTGCAAGAACCGATCGCCTGCTCAGCTACAATGCGCGCAACGGTTTTGTCATGCCGATCTTCCAGGACCCGGTCAGCAGCCTTGACCGCCGCTGGCCAATCTGGCGCACAGTGACTGAAGCCTTGACGGCAAAGCACCCGCCAGAGAAACCTTCGCGCGAACATCGGCAAAGCATATCACTGGAATTTTTACGCCGCGTTGGATTGGATGCAATTGCCCCGGAAGTGCGACCGGGCGAATTGTCTGTCGGACAGTGCCTGCGTGTGGCGATTGCGCGGGCGCTAGTGGCCGAACCGAAACTGATCGTTGCCGATGAGCCGACTTCGGCGCTGGATGCCGTCATCGCGGCATCCGTCCTGCGACTGCTGAAACAGGCGGCGGATTCCGGAATGGGAATCGTGATTGTCAGTCACGACCGAACGTTGCTGGACGCACTGTGCAACCGCGTTTGGAGATGCGCGACGGAATAATTCTGGATTGAGAAAAAGGAGATCTGAATGATAGGAATCCAAATTAGCGATTGGGCGAATAATTGGGCTGGGATAGCGGCGGGACTTTCCACCGCTGCTATCCTTGCGCATAACTTCTGGCTGGCGGCGAAAAGTGAAGGAGAAGGCGTTCAGAGCTTGCGCCTGGAGATGAACACTGGACATCATTTTCCGGTCAGCGAGTCGGCAATTCGCCCTGAAAGAGTGGCTGAGTTTCGCATGGTTTCAGAAACTGGCTCAGCGCCGATCAGCGTTTATCAAGCCGAAGGCCCTGCTCTTGTCGCGACGATCTTCGGCCCTCCATCTGGAATCCTGGTTGTCGCGCTGACGCTGCATCCACACCCAATCACGCTAGAGGCCGACAAGTTCGTCCATTACCTTGAAGACGAAGACGCTTTCGAATTCGCGTCTCTGCATTTTCAATCGGGCATAACTACTGCGCCACAGCGTGAGCGGTATAGCAAATTTGCCAAAGCAATCATTCAGTCAAACGGGCAGTCCAATGGGCAGTCCAACGGGCGATCACAGGAATCTGCCGCTGACCTGTCAATGCGGGCGGTCGGTCATAGGCTGGAGATCGTTCCTGAAATTGAAATCGCATCAATACAGGGAAGCGGGCGCGGTGGTGAGCGCAGTGGCGTAAAGCTTCCAGTGCGCGTTTTATTTGAGGGTGAGCCTCTGGCGGGAGTGCGGGTTTCATCCGGCAGTGAGCACCTGAATCACGGCGCATATCTGGCGCACGCCAGAACCGATAAAAATGGGCAAGCTCAGCTTGAGCTTGCTGTGCCCGGTCACTGGTATCTGCGCACGCATTACATCAGGCGACATCCCGATCCGCAGGTCGCCGAATGGGAGAGTTTCTGGGCGTCGCTGACTTTTCGCGCCTGATGAACATCAAATGCGCTAACCAAAATCAAGCAATCAAATTGAAGCCAGCGCTATCAATGACAAAGAAAATTGAAGGATGATGAATACCCTTCAGTGCAGAAGCGCCTCGCCACTAACCTTTAAAAAGAATGGGCGCTGCGGATTTGTATCCACAGCGCCCATCGCGATCACTCAACCAAACCTGCTCGGCAGGCAACGTTGTTATTGAGGGAGCAGAACCTTGTCAATCACGTGGATGACGCCATTCGACTGATTGACGTTCGCAACCGTGACTTTCGCCACACCGCCTTTGGCATCGGTGATGGTGATCATGTGGCCGCTCATCATCGCCGTTAGCATCCCGCCTTGTACGGTCTTGATCATAGCCTTACCGCCGCCCTTTTTAATCATCTTCTCCAAATCCTTCGAATTCAGGCGACCTGAGACGACGTGATAAGTCAGCACCGCCGTCAGCATGCCCTTATTTTCCGGTTTGAGCAGAGTGTCAACGGTTCCAGCAGGCAGCGCGTCAAACGCAGCGTTGACCGGGGCAAAGACGGTAAATGGGCCAGCGCCTTGCAGCGTTTCAACCAGTCCGGCAGCTTTGACTGCCGCGACCAGCGTCGTGTGATCCTTAGAATTGACCGCGTTCTCAATGATGTTCTTGTTGGCGTACATCGGCGCGCCGCCGACGGTGACAGGCTTCTGCGCGAATGCATTGGTGCCCAGCGCTGTAACCAAAGCCAGTAAACTTAGTGCAAAAAACTTCTTCATAATTTCTCCCTCTTTCTCTTTTAGTTGTACGTTTTCAGATTTATGTTTCAAAGCGTTTTTGTCCACGACAGCCTTTGCTCTGTCGTCTTTCACTCAAGCTTACGGCAGCCGCTAGCGAATGGATTGGTACGCGCGAAAATTTGCAGTGGTGTTGGTTAATTTATATTGCGCGCCGAGAGCAGTGCGAAAAAATGAATTCGTAATACACGACGACAATCATGTTAGCCATCTTGCTCTATCTGCCTCCTTTGCGATAACTTCGCGGCATTATTGAAAGACAGATCAATTCTTGTGAAGGAAGGGAATTATGAGCAGTCTGGTTCGTTTCGGTGTCAGCATTGAAGATGAATTGCTGGAAAGCTTTGATGAATTATCGGCGGAGCGCGGATATAGCAACCGTTCGGAAGCGGTGCGCGATCTGATGCGCGATGCGCTGGTGCAATCTCGCGTTAAAGCGCAACCGGAAAAGGCTGAGGTCATCGCCAGCCTGACGCTAGTCTATGACCATCATGCGCGGGAACTGAATGATAAGATGGCTGATATTCAGCACGATCATCACGGCTTGGTGATCTCAGTGTTGCATGTCCACATCAGCCACGACGATTGTATGGAAGTGATTGCCATGCAAGGCAAGGTTGGTGAAGTGCGCCATCTGGCTGATGCGCTACTAAATCTGAAAGGTGTCAAACACGGTAAGCTTTTCACCACACTGCCAGCAAAATCAATCACCACGCGCGACTCGGCTGCCCATAGTCACGCGCACGAACCTGCCCCGAAGAAGAAACCAACCCGCCGCACGGCCTGAACCGGCGGCACACCTTATCTACAGCTTGCTTGTCGTCAATCCAAACAGTTGATGCTGCGCGTATTCGAGATCACACATGAACGAAAACCATCATTTCGGAGGAAGTGAGAACCAATGAGTCGCTGGCGCGGACGCTGGGAAGCATTCTGAGAACTCGCCGTCAAAGGCGGGCCTCCCGTGCGGGGGACAAAATTAATGGCTTGGCGTCTACCGCCTGTCGCACTGGCGGCGGAGAGCGGACGCATCATAGGACCGGAAGGCTCGAAAGTGGCATGGGCGCAGATGCGGCTGCTTGAATCCGTGCGTACAGCGTTGGCCTCTGTTGCCAACGACGTGCGGATGGGGCTTGAAGAAACTGTCGGCGTGCCCGCTGAATGGGTCGAGGGTGAAGTGGCATCAGTCCGGCTGATGCTGCCACCTGATGCAGACGCTGCCCTGATCGCGCAGGCAATTGACATAGAAAACGTCGAAGCGTGGATCGGCGAAGGTGGGCAGGTGCATGTCGCCATTGGCCCCTGGTATTCGACAAAGGACGTAGATCAAGTGGTGCTGACGACCACCAAGGTCGTGCATGTCCTGCTCGGCTTGCACGCGCCGCCGCCGAAGCAAACCGTCATACAACGAATCCTGGCATCAGCAACCGAGGTTATGAAAATCCAGCAACAAGCCGAGCCGCCAGGAGATAAAGAGTGAGCTAATTATATGTTGTAGGCATTCTGCAAGGCCTGATCCATTTAATACACGTGATCATGCGATTCCAATGCATTGTTGGATAACCGGCTGGGCGCAAGCCCTCAGTGGCAGGTGAGTGGGCGCTCCCACTGCCCGACAATTCGCTTGTCAGGTCTACTTCCACAGATTTCTTGACTTCTTACAATAAGACAATAAGCGTGACGCAATAGAAAAGGGCTTCCCTGTGGAAGCCCTAAGTTACTAAAATGAATAATCGGGGCGAGAGGATTCGAACCTCCGACCTCTCGGTCCCAAACCGAGCGCACTACCAGGCTGTGCTACGCCCCGAAACAACTCCGGCATTATACATGCTAAGCCGCTTTGTTCAACGGCTCAGATTTTCTGATCCGAAACCTATGGGAAATGGAGCTATTTACTTTGAGGGGTTTATCAGGAGAAAGCATTCAACCCAGTGATATGCCTGCCAATGGTCAGCATATGCACCTCGTTCGTTCCTTCGTAGGTGTAGACCGATTCCAGATTGCACATATGACGCATGATCGGGTAATCGCCCGTGATGCCGTTCGCGCCCAATATGCCGCGCGATGTCCGCGCGCATTCCAGCGCCAGTGCCACGTTGTTCATCTTGGCCATCGAAACGTGCACAGGTTCCATCGTGCCCGCATCTTTCATCCGCCCAAGCTGAAGGCAGAGCAATTGCGCTTTGGATATTTCGGTGAACATCTCAACCAATTTCTTCTGGGTTAACTGAAATCCGGCAATCGGGCGATCGAACTGCGTGCGCTGCTTCGCGTAATCCAAGGCGGTTTGATAACAATCAATCGCTGCGCCGATCGCTCCCCACGCAATGCCGTAACGCGCCTGCGTTAAACACATCAGCGGACTTTTCAAGCCACCGCTTTCGGGCAAGAGATTCTCTTCGGGAATCAGGCAGTCCTGAAACGCCAGTTCTGACGTAATCGAAGCGCGCAAGCTCAGCTTGTGCTTGACCTCAGTTGCCGTGAAGCCTTTGGTGCCCTTTTCAACCAGGAAGCCACGAATGGTGTCGTTATCGCCATCACTCCCGGATGTCTTGGCCCAGATAATGGCGATGTCGGCGATATTGCCGTTGGTGATCCAGGCTTTGCTGCCATTCAGCAGCCAGCCGTCTTTCGTGCGCACGGCGCGCATTCGCATGCTGGCCGGGTCTGAACCGGAGTTCGGTTCAGTCAATCCGAAACAACCTATGACTTTGCCCCCCGCCATCTGCGGCAGCCATTTCTGACGCTGCACTTCGCTGCCGAAGGCGTAGATTGGGTACATGCACAGCGAGCTTTGCACGGACGCGAAACTGCGCAAGCCGCTGTCGCCCGCTTCCAGTTCCTGCGTGGTCAGGCCGTACGTGACGTTATTGACGCCCGCGCAACCATATTTTTCCGGCAGGTTCGCGCCCAGCAATCCCAGATCGGCCATCTCCGGGATCAATTCCATGGGGAATTTCCCTTCTTCAAAACAGCGCGTGATGATCGGCTTGACGCGCTCCTGCACAAACGTTCTGACTGATTGCCGCGAGAGTTTCTCTTCATCGGACAACAGCGAATCAAGTTTGAAAAAATCTACTTCTGCGGTGCTCATTAAAGGACTCCTACATAAAATCGGACGGCACGCCAGACGACTGCCCGCAAGGATGCGGGCGCGCCAACTATGTTCAGCCTTGCGTCGAGTAGCGTGTTCTTCATTTCGCGGCCATCTTCTTGCTGTCGTATGTCTTCACGATTGGCAGCAAAACACGTGATGGATAAACGCGATTGTGATGAATCGTATTGGTTGCTACACGCGTTTCGCCATCAGCGCGCATCGGCTTACCCGTGTTTGGATTCGGATCGAATCGCGGATCGTTGGAACTGGAGATGTGAACGGCGATGCGATGGCCTTTGTTGAAGATCAAACTGGTTGACCATAGATCAATTTTGAATTTGTAGACCTCGCCCTTCTTCATAAAAACTTCGTGATCGAAGCCTTCGCGAAAGCGCGCGCGCAAGGCCGAATCCAGCACCAGGCGTTCCGTGCCGTCGGGATAAACATCCACCAGTTTCGCCGTCCAGTCGGTGTCGGGGCAATCGGACTCGGCCCACAGTTCGACCTCGACTTTTCCGGTCACTTCGACTGGCGCGTCAAGCTGAGCGGTCTGAAACTTCAGCACATCTTTGCGCTCGCCGATGGGACGTTGATCCAGCGGGCCTTTCTTGCCAAACAGCAATGCGCCGCCGATTGTCGGTACGGGAGTCTTTGGGTCGTACTTATAGGTGTCGCTGCTCTTCTCTTCCGCAACGATTGACTGGCTCAGTTTGCCGTTGGGCTGCATGAAATAGGGCGTTATTTTCGATTGTGGCGGCCAGGATTGCGCAGTGCGCCATTCGTTTCCAGGCGCTTTGGGATCGGTCACGTCGCCCATCACGTAATACTTAACCGGCGGCTCTTCCATAATTCCGTTGCTCGCGCCTTTCAGCCAGTAATCGAACCAGCGGACGGGCTCGGACTGATTACGCATCGAACCCATCAGGTCTTGCGCAGCGTTGGCTGGATACTTCACCTCTTCAAGCTGGCCGTGTCCCCACGGCCCCATCATCAATTTTTGATTGCCCAGCGCCAATCCGCCGCCGCGCGATTGCAACCCAACGAAGTTATCAATGTTGCCCTGTTCGAAGACGTCATACCATCCACCCCAGTTATAGACAGGCACTTGCACCTTCTGCCAATGCTTGCTGCCTTCGCGGATGTCCACGTACCCGTCGTCTTTGTAATGCTGAAGAGTTAAACCAAGCACGTCGGTTGCGTTTTGGCCTTTCAGCCATTGTTCGTTCATCTCTTTGCGAAAGACGCCGCCCGTGTAAATCGCGTGCTGATAGGCGCTGGCCGGAGCGACCATGACATACATCGCGACCAGATGCGGCGGAGCCATAATCGAAGCCTGATTCGCCGCAATGCCCATTGCCGACGCACCGATCATTCCCACTTTGCCGTTTGACCAGCTTTGTTTTGCCGACCATTCAACGGTGTCGTACCCGTCCAGATGATCGTCCATAAATGGAAAATATTTGCCCTCGCTCTTGAATCGCCCGCGACAATCCTGCACGACGAAAACATAACCGTTGTCTGTCCATTGCTTGGCTTGCCCGCCCATCGAGGCTTTGTTGTATGGCGTGCGCATCAGCACCACCGGCCAAGGGCCTTTGCCATTATTCGAGGCTGGCAGAAAGACATCCGTGGCCAGCTTTACGCCGTCGCGCATCGCCACCATTTCGGTGGTGGGGTTTTGGGCAGCTTGAGTTTGCGCGGGCGCGGTTTGCGAATAGCTGTTTTGCGCCAACGCAGTGAAGGTCAGGGCAAGTGCAAGTGAAAGGAACAGATGCTTAGCCGTCTTGGAAATCATCGTGGATCGCTCCCTGAATGTAATTGTTTCGTAATACCCACCGTTGAGAGGCGTTTAGCCTAGACTCAGAGTTGTCGTCACTGGCATTGGCACTTAAGATCGCCCCGTCTTAATGCTTTTGCGCTTTGTGCGCTTGTCTCATAACTGACAACCCAATTGACTCTTTGGAGAAGTTGAATGAAGTACGATTCAAACGTAATCAAATCTACTGCCACCGCACCACGCTGGCAAGACCTTATCAAAAAATACCAAGTCTCCGATACACGGCGCAGCGTCTGGCAGATCGTTACATCGGTCACACCTTACATTGCGCTGTGGGTTTTGATGTATTACAGCTTGTCGGTCTCTTACTGGCTGACGTTGCTACTGGCCTTGCCTGCCGCCGGCTTTGTCATGCGCACCTTCATTATTCAGCACGACTGCGGTCACGGGTCATTCTTCAAATCTTCCAAAGCCAATGAAGTAGTTGGCACGATTTGCGGCTTTCTGACGATGATTGCCTACCATCAGTGGCAGCACGAACACGCGGTTCACCACGCAACGTCGGGCGATCTGGACAGGCGCGGCATCGGCGACATCACGACGCTGACGATCAAAGAATATCAGGCACTATCGCTGTGGGGACGTTTTCAATACCGGATTTACCGCAACATGTGGGTGCTGATGTTGATTGGTCCGTTTTACACCTTCGTGTTTGCGCCTCGTTTTGTCCCTAAGAATTCACGGCCCCGGGCACGCAACAATACCCGTCTGACGAATGTTGTGCTTCTGGCAATTTACGGCAGCTTATGCCTGACGATTGGCGTCAAAGCGTTCTTCATGATCTGGCTGCCGATCACTCTGTTTTCAGGCGCGATTGGCATTTGGCTCTTCTATGTTCAGCATCAATACGAAGCCACCTACTGGCGTGCAGGCGAAGAGTGGGATTACGTGACGTCGGCTGTTATGGGCAGTTCGTTCTTCAAACTGCCGCGTGTGTTGCAATGGTTTTCGGGCAACATCGGCTTTCATCACATTCACCATTTGAGTCCGAAAATTCCCAACTACAAGTTACAAGAATGCCACGAAGCGACGCCGCTCTTTCAGGAAGCGAAAGTGCTTGGAATGCGAGAGAGTCTGAAGTCAGCTTCGCTGCGGCTATGGGATGAAGAGCAGCAAAAAATGGTGAGCTTCAGCGCCATCAAATAAAATCTGCGAACGGGAGCGTGATCAAAGCCTCCTGCTCCTGTCTATCGCTTTAAGAAAATGTTTTTCGCCACGAATAAACACGAATGGGGAAATTAGGAATGGGTAAGCCCAATTTGAATTTCGCCATCTGCTTTATTTGTGAACATTCGTGTTCATTCGTGGCTGGTTTCTTTTCTTAGCGTCTATCGCTATTCAGCACGCCACGAATCAACATTGCCAGCAGATGCGGTTCCGCCAGAAACCCATCGTGGCCATGATCAGAAATAATCTCTGCATAATCTGCGCTAACGCCCGCCTCTCGCATTCGCTCACTCAACGCTTTCACTTCCGATGCCGGAAACAACCAGTCTGAGGAAATCCCGACCAGCAGCGTTTGCGCCTGGTTGCGTGCCAGCGCCGCCCGCTCCGATTCATAACCCAATGCCGGATGAAAGGTGTCCATTGCCTTCGTGATTATCAGGTAAGCGTCGGCGTCAAAGCGGCCCGTGAAGAGTTCGCCTTGATAATCTAGGTAACCGCCAATGTCGTAGCGATCCTTCAGCAAACGTAGCGGGTCTTCACCATTACGATTTGGCTTGCGGGCAAAGCGTTCGGCGAACAGCTTCTCGGATTTGTACGAGAGCATCGCAATCGCCCGCGCGATGGCCAATCCGCCGTTCGCATCATTCAGAATGACTTGCCGCTGCAGGTGATTCAGCGCCAGCCCCATCGCTGTTAGCGGAGCGGCTCCGATGGCCACGCATCGCGGCGCGCGATGCGGAAAATCAATCGCCCATTGAATCGCTTGCATCCCGCCAATCGAACCACCTACCACCGCGTGCAGCCGTTCAATGCCCAGATGATCGAGCAGCAAGGCCTGTGATCGCACCCAATCGCGCACCGTCACCAGCGGAAAGTCCGCGCCGAACGGCTCGCCTGTCGCGGCAGTGATCGTCAGCGGTCCGGTCGAACCGTAACAAGAGCCGATGATATTGACGCAGATTACGCAGTCTCGATTGAGATTGAAAACTCCGTCTGCATTGTCCGGCGTCAAAAACAACTGCGGCCACCAATCGCCCGCGCGCGCGGAACCGGACAGCGCGTGGCAAACCAGAATCACGTTATCGCGCCGGTCGTTCAGTTCACCATAGATTGCGAAATGCAGCGTAACAGGCTGCAGCAAGCCGCCGGAGAAGAGTTGGAAAGGCTGATCGGTAGCGAAAGTAAAATCGCCTTCGTGGGTTGGCTCAAGCAAAATGCTGGTCGCCGGGTTCAGAGCCATGGCCAAAATTAAAGATTAGACGTTACCAGTAAGCATGGAGTTCAGGCTTGCGGCCTGAACTCACACCAAGCCAGAGATGCCTCAGACGTTAGGTTAGGCAGCAGCCTTCAGCGCCTGGTCTATGTCGGCGATGATGTCGCGCACGTCTTCGATGCCGATAGACAAACGAACCAGTCCTGGCGTCACGCCAGTCGAAGCCTGTTCTTCTTCGCTCAACTGAGAATGCGTGGTCGAGGCCGGATGGATGACCAGCGATTTTGCGTCGCCGATATTGGCCAGCAGGCTAATCAGCTTGACCGAATTGATGAATTTCTTTCCTGCTTCCAGTCCGCCGCGAATGGTAAATGTGATCAGCGCGCCCGCGCCCGTTGGCGAATACTTTTTCACGCGCTCGAAGTAGGGACTGGATTCGAGGCCGGGATAATTGACCGATTCGACCTGCGAATGGTTCTGCAGGTGCTTTGCCACTTCCAGAGCATTTTCCGAATGGCGCTCCATCCGCAGGTGCAAAGTCTCAGCCCCTTGCAAAATCAGAAACGCATTGAATGGCGAGATGCACGCGCCGACATCGCGAAGGCTCTGCACGCGGGCTTTCAGGATAAAAGCCAGCGGCCCGAAAGCGTCGGTGTAAACCAAGCCGTGATACGATGGATCGGGCGTGGTGAAATCCGGGAAGCGGCCCGAAGCCTTCCAATCGAACTTGCCCGCATCCACGATAATGCCGCCAATTGAAGTGCCGTGTCCTCCGATGAACTTTGTCAGCGAATGAATGACAAGGTCTGCTCCATGCTCAATCGGGCGGCACAATGCAGGCGACGGCGCGGTATTATCAATAATCAGCGGCAACCTGTGTTCGTGCGCGATGGCGGCCAGCTTTTCGATGTCCACTATGTCCAGCTTCGGATTGCCGACGGTTTCGGTGTAGATGGCTTTGGTCTTGTCGTTGATCGCAGCGCGCAAGCCCTGTTCGTCTTCGGCGTCAACGAAGCGCACGGTGATGCCCAGCTTCGGCAGCGTGTAATGGAAAAGATTATAGGTTCCGCCGTAAAGCGAGGTCGTCGAAATGATCTCGTCGCCTGAATTGGCCAGCGTGATGATGGCCAGCGTTTCGGCGGCCTGCCCTGACGAGAAAGCTAGTGCCGCAGCCCCGCCCTCCAACGCCGCGATGCGCTTTTCCAGCACATCTTGTGTGGGATTCATGATGCGCGAATAGATGTTGCCAAATTCCTGCAGACCGAACAGGCTGGCCGCGTGTTCCGCGCTGTCGAACAGGTAAGAGGTAGTTTGATAGATTGGCACCGCGCGCGATTTGGTGGCCGGATCGCCATCGTGCCCGCCGTGAACTGCCAGAGTGTTAAAGTGATAATTGGGAGTTTGCTCGTCAGCCATTCGGTCTTCTCCTTATTTTTTTGCCTTTAGGTTACGGTTAGTCTCGAACGTGGGAGAGGTGATAAATCAGAGGTCATTGAAGGTTGTTGATGCGCCTTGAATGACCGGCGCAGTCTAGGCAATCGTTCTCATTTCTGTCAAAGCCGCATGCCTTTCCGGTTGCTTGCCTTTTCATTCCCTCACTTCTACACTCCCGCCCTCGTTCGACAAACTTCCAAATCATCACATCATCACGAGGCATTTATGAAGATTCACGAGTATCAGGGGAAAGAACTGTTGCGACGCTTCGATGTCAAAGTGCCGCGCGGCATTGTGGCGCGCACCGTCGCCGAAGCCGAAAGCGCAGCGAAAGAATTGGGCTTGCCCGTCGTCATCAAAGCGCAGATTCACGCAGGCGGGCGAGGCAAAGGCGGCGGCGTCAAACTGGCCAGAACCGCTGAGGACGTTCAGAACACTGCCAAACAGATTCTGGGCATGAATCTGATCACGCACCAGACCGGCCCCGAAGGACGCGCGGTTCACACGCTGCTGGTCGAAGAAGGCCTGAAGATCAAGCAGGAGTTCTATCTGGGGATGCTGCTGGACCGCGCGGAATCGAAGCTGGTCTTTATGGCTTCGTCAGCCGGTGGCATGGACATCGAAGAGGTCGCCGCCAACACACCAGAAAAGATTTTGAGGGAACACATTGATCCGGCTGTTGGGATGCAGGCGTTCCAGGCGCGCAAGCTGGCCTTCGGGTTGGGTCTGGCGCCAGAGATGATCGGCAAGGCAACGAAGTTTATGCTGGCGCTCTATCGCTCCTTCGTCGAACTAGACGCTTCCCTGCTAGAAATCAATCCGTTTCTGTTGACCGAAGACGGCGAGTTGTATGCGCTCGATGCCAAAGTCACTTTCGACGACAACGCCCTCTTCCGTCACAAAGAGTTCGAGAGCCTGCGCGACCTGAACGAGGAAGCCCCGTTGGAAATAGAAGCTTCGAAGTTCGACTTGAACTATATCAAGCTCGACGGCAACATTGCCTGCATGGTCAACGGCGCGGGGCTGGCGATGGCGACGATGGACATCATCAAACTCGCTGGTGGCGAACCGGCCAACTTTCTGGATGTCGGAGGCG
Organism: Blastocatellia bacterium; assembly: GCA_039922135.1. Classification (GTDB taxonomy): domain Bacteria; phylum Acidobacteriota; class Blastocatellia; order RBC074; family RBC074; genus RBC074. The sequence goes on along the minus strand of JBDSAM010000073.1, from coordinate 7,447 downwards.
GCGCATCCCAGGAGCGCGTCGAAAACGCTTTCCGCATTCTGCTGGCCGATCCGAACGTGCAGGCAGTACTGATCAACATCTTCGGCGGCATCGTACGCTGCGATATGGTTGCGCGCGGCGTGGTCGAAGCGGCGCGCAATCTGGGCGTTACTCGTCCCATCGTCGTCCGGCTAGAAGGCACCAACGTTGAAGAAGGTCAGCGCGTGTTGCAAGAGTCTGGGCTGAACTTCATCGTCGCCAAAGGAATGAAAGACGCGGCGGAGAAAGCTGTGGCTGCGGCAGGATAATCAATAACGGTCAAAATATTACGACAAGCAAATTAAAAAAGAGGCCGGTCAAATGACCGGCCTCAGTATTTTAGGGATGCTTCTTTCTGGTTAGTAACTCAGCGGGTTAGCAATTCGGCGGGAAAACTGGGATCAGCACGCTGGAACTAGCCGACAGTCTTAGCTTATGCAGGTTATGACCGAAATTGAAGGCCGTCGGCGAAGCCGACGCTCCAGGATTCAGGTTAATAGCCGCACCCAGCAATGGCGCACCAGTGAAGTTGTAGAATTTCATCCACCCGCTGCGGCCGCTAGGTACAATGTTGGTGAAACGCGGTGCGGTGCGCGGTATCGTATTGTTGATGCTGAATTTCACCTGGCATTGATTGGAGCTGAAGCTGAAGCTGAAGGGACGCTCGGCATCGTCATACAGAATGCCACTGACGGCGCCAATACTATCAGCGCCAATCCCCAGATTACCCGAAACGCGATTGAGAATGAGCAAGGTATCGTTGTTGTCAACGCGGCTCTGTATGTTATCCAGTGCCAATGTTTGCGGCAATTGATCGTACTGCACACCGTTGAAGCTCAGTACAACAGTGCTATCCGTATCAAGGCAAACGGGTACGCTTTTGGCTGCAACTGATTCAGCCGCCAGATTCGCCTGGTGACCAGACGCGAACTTAACGTATTCCTCGCCAATCAGAGCGTTGTGAATGGTTGGGCAGCCATTGGCATCAATCGCAACAGCGACGATGTATCCCATTGTACCTGGATCGAAGTCAGAAGCGCGGAAGACGGAAGTCTGAGCCGGCGTCAAACAAACAATGCTGTCTGCCGGACTACAGGTGGCGCCATCAATGAAAAAGAGGTGAACGGCGATCGCGCGCGTTACCGAAACGTTGGTAATGCTAATGCGAGTGTTTTCGGCCGCAGGGCTTGTCGGACTTGAGATGTAGACGTTGTAGATCAAAATCGAGCCAGCTTTTTGATCGTTGACAACACCGTCAACCGGAAACGGGATGCCCGGATCAGCGGCGAATGAATTCGTGGCCATCACCAGAAGGACGGCCAGCGCTATTAACAATGAGGAGAAACAGCGTGAGGTTCGCATTGAATACATGCTCCTTTTACAACAATTGTTTCCAACAATTGGATTAGTTATCAATTCTTATTCCAGTGTAGCGACTTCGTGGGATCATTGAGGATCACCTATCGAAGTCAATGAACAGCTTGCTCGCTGAAGGCACAGATGACGACCTGCGGGCTTTGTCGCCGTAGCAGGCGAACAGGCGAGTCACGATAATATTTTCAATCATTGATTGATTAACGTTGATGTTCAAGCAAGTCCAGTGATGAAAAAAACAAGTATTGAGTTTGCCTGCTTGAACATTAAACTACGGCGTTTGTTTGGGGTGCCGCATTGTTGGCTCTTTCGAGTGGCAGTTCTATCAACGCTGCGGTAACGGGGATGGCAGGGCGTCAAATGCGAGGCGTAAGTTTCAAAACAACTGCTGCTCACTTCTGTGAGGTGAGCCAACCACGCGGCGCAGTCTATGCGAGAGTCTGAGGAGTGTCAACACATTATTGCTTCGAGAAATCAAGATTAATGTTTGTGCCCGTTGAGTTTGCCGCTGATCGTAACTCGTCATCTAGTGGTTACAGCCTTTGACTGAATGTGCAAACAATAGGTGTCAGATGAAGGGCAAATTGCGAGCGAGGCCTCAAATCTCCCTCAAATTTCTAAGACCACCGGAATAATCATTGGGCGGCGGCCTGTCTCTCGCTGGATATAGCGTTTGAGTTCGATTCTAATCTTCTCTTTGATAACTGCCCAGTCCACGCGTTCTTCGTGGCTGGCTGCTGCAATGGTTTGCCCGACAATCACGCGCGCCTTGGCTAGAAATTCTGTCCCTTCGTCGTTTAATGCTAGCCCACGCTGCACTATCTCCGGCGCGGATTCAAGTTCACCAGACGCCTTATTGATCGCCACAATTGGCAGCACAATGCCATCGTAGGCCAGATGTTTGCGGTCACGCAGAACCAATTCATCAATCCGTCCTGAACCGGAATCATCAATCAGCGTGCGTCCCACGGTGATCTTGTCGGCCACGCACGCGCTATTCTCACCTAATTCGATCACGTCACCGCTCTCGGCCATCACGATGCGATCGTGTGACACGCCCCATCTGCGGGCCGCCTCGGCGTGGCGATAAAGCTGGCGCGTTTCGCCGTGAATCGGAACCAGAAATTTCGGTCGCACGGCGTCATACATAATCTTCAAATCGCCTTCGCGCCCATGGCCGGAAACGTGAATGCGGGCGATGCCCGAATCAATCACGCGCGCGCCTTTCTTAAACAGGTGATTCATCATCCGCGAAATTGACTTCTCGTTACCGGGAATCTGCCGCGCTGAGATAACCACGGTATCGCCAGCGACAATGCTCGCGTCCCTGTGCGAATCCACTGACATCCGTGCCAGCGCCGACATCGGTTCGCCCTGACTACCAGTAACCATCAAGCAAACTTCGTCCGGTGACATTTTCTTGGCCTGCGATGGGCTGACCAATCGGTTGTCATCCACATCCAGATAACCGTGCCTCCTTGCTACTTCGACATTGCGAATCATGCTGCGGCCCACCAGCGCAACCGCGCGCTTGGTCTCTGCCGCTAGATCAAAGATGATCTGCAAGCGATGAATGCTGGTGGCAAAACACGACACGATCAGGCGGCCTGGCGCCTCATCGAAAATCTTCTCAAACGCTGGGATTACAACCTTTTCGGAACCGGTGCGCCCTTCGCGTTCGACGTTGGTCGAATCGGACAGCAGCGCCAGCACGCCTTTATCACCAAGTTGATTCAGCCGCTTCAGGTCAATTGGCTCTCCCATTACCGGCGTCTCGTCCACTTTGAAATCGCCCGTATGCACGATCACGCCGACCGGCGTATGAATGGCCAGCGCCACGCAATCCACCAGCGAATGCGAAACTCCAACAAATTCAATTTCGAATGGGCCGAGTTTGAAGGGCTGCTTCGTGCTGATCGTGTGTGTTTTAACTTTATCGGTCAGGCCGAACTCTTGCAGCTTGCCTTCGATTAAACCCAGTGTGAACCGAGTTCCATAAACCGGCACGTTCACCAATTGCAGCACGAAGGGGAGCGCGCCGACGTGATCTTCGTGCGCATGCGTCAGCACAATGGCCAGGAGTTCGTCGCGATGCTCTTCGATGTAGCTGAGGTCGGGAATGGCGATGTCAACGCCGAGCAGATCTTCGTCCGGGAACATCATTCCGCAATCCACGATGATCATCTGATCGCCGTAGCGGAAGACCGTCATATTCATTCCGAATTGCCCTAACCCGCCGAGTGGTGTGATCTGAAGTTTTCCTGTTGTCATTGTTCTCTATCGCCTCTTTCTAATTTCGGTGGAGCAGTATAGCTCAACTCGCCAAGTTGTGAGACCTGCGGCAAGGAATTCCTCTCAACCTGAAATGGCATTTGCCAGCCCCGCCAGTTCCGCTATTGAAAGCGTCTCTGCTCGCCGTTGCGGATCAAGACTTGCCACGGCCAGCACTTGATTGATCTGTTCTGTACTCATCAGTCCCACTCGCCCCGCTCCCGAACGCAAGTTATTGAAGATCGTCTTGCGACGCTGTGAAAACAGCGTTTTCGCCAATTCAAGAAAGAGCGATTCGTTGTGAATTTCGGCGGCGGGTTGTTTGCGAACCCTCAATCGTAGCACGCTGGAAAACACTTTAGGGATGGGGCGAAACGCGCTAGGCGGAACATCGAAGAGATGTTCGGCTTCGCAATAAAGCTGTACCAGCACAGATAAGTAGCCACGCTCTTTGCCGCCTGGTTCGGCGACAATGCGTTCGACGACTTCGCGCTGCAACATCAAGGTCATCTCGCGCAGACAGTGCCGCTGTTCGATCAACCGCTGCAAGATCGGTGTTGAGATGTTGTAGGGTAGGTTGGCAACCACGCGAGCGGTGCTGGCGGGCGCAATCGCATCACAGAAATTCACTTTAAGGGCGTCGGCTTCGATCAAGTTGAAATTGACGGCATCGGCAAAGCCGCGCTTTAGCGCTGAGATCAGTTCCCAGTCGAGTTCGATTGCAACGACGCGCGCGCCGCTTGCCACAAGCAGTTCCGTCAACGCGCCGTGTCCGGGGCCAATTTCAATCAGAGATTCGCCCTGTTGCGGGTGAACTGCCTGCATGATGTGCTGTTGATATTGCGGGTCAACAAGGAAATTTTGCCCCAAACTACGCTTAGCTTTCATAAGTCATTGACGGAAAGCTATTCAAACAATCCTTCAACGTATGCCCTCGGGTCGAACACGACCAAATCATCCGCCTTTTCGCCGATGCCACAGTAGCGAATCGGCAAGTTCAATTCTTTGGCAATTGCCACGGCGATGCCGCCCTTGGCTGTGCCGTCGAGTTTGGTTAGCACCAGGCCAGTGATGTCCGCAGCCTTCATAAACTCGCGCGCCTGGCTCAATCCGTTTTGCCCTGTGACGGCATCCACCACCAACAAAACTTCGTGTGGCGCGCCGGGGACTTCGCGACTGGCTATGCGCTTCATCTTTTCCAGTTCAGCCATCAGGTTGGCTTTGTTATGCAGGCGACCTGCTGTGTCCACAATCAGCACATCGGCGTTGCGGGCTTTGGCTGCTCTCAACGAATCGAACAAGACTGCTGCCGGATCGGTTCCCTGCTTCTGCTGGATCAGCGGCACGCCCGCGCGATCCGCCCAGATGGCCAATTGATCAGACGCCGCCGCGCGGAAGGTGTCTGCCGCACAGATCAGAATATCGTTGCCTTCGGCTTTGATGCGTTGCGCCAGTTTGCCGATCGTCGTGGTTTTGCCAACGCCGTTGACGCCGACGACCATCATCACATATGGCCGCACACTGTCAGGCACGGACGTTTCCGACGCCACGCCGTGTGCGCGTTCGGCTTTTTCCAGGATGTCTATCAGATGTTGTTTAATGGCGCGCTTCAATTCGTCAACATCTTGCAAGACTTGGCGGTTAACCTGCTGGCGGACATTCTCAATGATCTCCATCGTCGTCTGTACGCCGATATCCGCGCCGATCAGAGCTTCTTCCAATTCTTCCAGCGTTTCGGCGTCAATTTTCTTCTTGCCCTTCACGGCGTCTTCAATGCGCGTAGCCATATTCTCGCGCGTCGAAGAGATCGCCTTGCGGAACCGCTTCATGAATCCTTCATCCGTAGCATCTTCATTCCCCGTCGGAACGTCGGGGACAGGCGAGGGAGGTGGCGGAACCACGTGGGCAATAATGGGTGCGGGCGGCGCGACAGGCTGAACCGATTGTGGCTTAGCCACAGGCATTAGTGCGGGAGCCTCTTGCCGAACAACAATAGGATCAGGCGGCTTCGGCGGCGCAGGCTCAATCGGTTTCGCCTCTACTTTTTCGATCACCGGCTCAGGCAACTTTTCGGCAACGGGTGCGACGGGTTCGTCCGGCGCATTCAAGTTCAGCGAAATAAAATCACTCTTTCCTCGTTTCCAAAACATAGCTTCTACAATCCAATCTCAAATCCCGAATTTCAAATTCCAACTCTTCAATCGCCCATTGCTCCCATAACAATTGCTTCGCGCCCATGGGGGCGCGCGACGATTTCGTCTTTCGGATAGCGCCACAGTAGCGCGCCCGAAATCAGCGGCAGGAAGGAGACAGCAAACAGTGCGGGGAAAAATCCAATACGGTCGCTAAGCAATCCGATCAGCGGCGCCAGCATCGCACCCGCGCCCCAGGCAAACCCCATCATTAATGCCGAAACCGTGCTGGCCCCACCCGGAACCAGCCTTTGCGCCATCACGACGCTGACCGGGATTGGCAGGTTGAGCATCGTGCCACCCGCCATCAGCAACAAATAACTTGGCAGACCGTGTACCGAAAAAGCGGCGACCAGCAGGGGCGTCGCCATCAGCATCGCTGCCATGGTGATACGCCGCCCGCCAAAGCGGTCGGCTAATGTGCCGCCAAAAAATCCGCCGATGCCGCCAAACAGAATAAAACCTGCCAGCACCCAGCTTCGTTCATTGTCCGTCAAGCCGCCGCGCTGCAACGCAAAAGGCAAAAACGTCTGGACGCTGACTGAAACCGCCGATCGCAGCACAACCGCGAAATAGAGCAACGTCAACGGCTGCCAGACAGCGCGCAGGGCATCTTTTAATCGGGGCGAGTTCGCAGCCCGTTCAACACGTTCCAGCGGCGGGCAATAGAAATACATCAGCGCCCACATCGCCACGCCCCAACCCATCGTGTACCAGCTATGTTCCAGGCCAAACATGCTGATAGCAGCGGCAATCAGAATCGGCCCCAGCGCATACCCGACCGTACCCGACGACGAAAAGACGGACATCACCATTCCTTGATGCTTGCCCGCTTCATCTGTTGACGCCACGCGTGAAACCAGCGCTGCGCCTTGCGGATGAAACGCGCCAACGCCAACGCCGCCCAGCACCACAAACAGCATCAGCATCGGAAGGCTGGTCGCCGTTCCCAACAACGACAGAAAGATTGCTGCCACCAGCGGTCCGAACACGGCCATTGAACGTTTAAGATAGCGATCCGAAATCATCCCGTAAACCGGCTGCATCAACGAAGAACTAATCATCAGCATCGGCGTCAGCAATCCGGCATGTGCTGGCCGTAGCCCCAACCGCACAGTCATCAGCGGCAAAAGCTGAAACAGAAAGCTAGAATACGAATCGAGCACGGCGTGTGCCGTCGAAAGCAACGCGATGGTGGTTTTGGCTTTCTTATCCATTTCTCTCAGTTGAGTTTTGGTACAGAACCGGGAGCGGTAGCGACTGGGTAGACTCAAGCTACTCACTAGGCCACCCTGTCGCTACAGCTCCCGGTTCTGTACCGTAGCTTCGATGAACTTACCAAAGATTGCTTGCGACAGCCGGTCGCGCTGCCATCCAATTTCAGGATGCCACTGCACGCCCAGCGCGAACCGATCGGCGCGCGTATCAACAATGGCTTCGATAACGCCGTCCGTCGCGCTGGCAATCGCGCGCAGATTGCGTCCAACGTTCTTGACCGCCTGATGATGGCTGCTGTTGACGCGCACGGTTCTGGCGCCGGCAAGCTGCGCCAGTATGGAGTTGCTCTCAATCTCAATTTGGTGCGACGGGCG
>JBDSAM010000072.1:0-5485 GCA_039922135.1 Blastocatellia bacterium | reverse complement strand
GCGAACTCGGCACTGGCCAACGATCCAGAGGCGCTTTCAAATGCGGCGGGAGAGGGGCAAGAAGCATTTGTGCGCTTGTTGTTGCGCTACCAGCCCGACCTGCCGAAGCGCGTTCAGTTTCCAGGCTGGTCGGTTGGCGCAAAGACCCGCGAATTGAACGAACTGCTGTTTCAGCACGGCTTGAATCCCAGCCAGCCCGACTGGCTGCGCGCCACGCCGCTGCATCACTTCGCCAAGAAGGGCGACGTGGAAAAGGCCACGCTCTTCATCAAGCACGGGGCTGATTTGCACGCGCGCGATGAAGACATCTGTTCAACGCCACTTGGCTGGGCAGCCAAGTCCGGTCAAATCGAAATGGTCAGACTGTTGTTAAAACACGGCGCAAAAACGAATCTGAAGGATGATCCGAAATGGGCTACGCCATTGGCCTGGGCGACGCGGCGCGGACACAGCAAAATCGTCAGACTGCTAAAAAAACACGGTGCATAACCCAGGAGGGACTGAGATGATTGGCAAAAGACTGTTCTTTGCGCTCGCAGCGGCGCTGGCAGTGGCAGGGTTGAGCAGGCCGCCTGGCGTTAGCCCACAGCAAAATCCGCCTTGCGCCGGCAATCAGATGGCGGGGCAGACAGAAGGCAGGACGATCAAACAAAAACAGTTGGACGCTTGCAATTGCGAACAATCCACCGCTCAAGCCAAGCCCACTTATCGCGTGGGGGCAGCGCCTTTTGGCCGGAAAGCCCAGGGAGCCCAGAGATCCATGCTGCGTGCGGGCAAACCGGCGCGAGTCGGCGCGCGGCGCGGTCGGTCACGTTCTGAGCCGGAGGATTTATACGGCGGCTTGGAAATGCCCGATCTCAAGGATTTGAAGTCGCCGGAAGTCGCGGGCTTGCGGCAGAAGATGGTGACCGCCAGAGAAGAAGCGTGGCAAAGAGTAGAAAAGAGTTGGCAAAGCAAGTATCGGGAATCTTTTAGACGCGAAATCGAACAGCGAGGATACTTCACCCGGCTAAGCGAATTTTTCAAAGCGGAACCCTTGCAGGGCAACCCGGAAGATTATCTGAAACCGGAAGTTTATGCGGACGTGCTGGCGTATTTACGAAAATCTGGTTATCAGTTCGCCGGGGCGGAGCGCGAGTATCAACGCCTGAAACAAATACACGATCTCAAAGACAGTGCGGCAGCGTTGCCCAGATTTGATTGGCGTGAACAGGGGCTGAACGTGGGGGCGGTAATGAACCAAGGCGATTGCAATAGTTGCTGGGCCTTTGCCACAGTCTCGGTTTATCAAAGTAGCTGGTATCTGGAACAAATCCTCACCGGAAAGTATTGGGATAATGTTTCGGCTTCGGATGAGCCGTATGGATTGCTGGACCGGTTTGCCTCTGTTCAGCAGGTACTGAACTGCATTGGCAAGGAGAAAGGCGATTGCACCGGAGGCTGGCACGGGACGGCGTTTGCTTTTATGGTCGGTGCTCACGTTCCGCATATCCCTGACCGCGTAGTGGAGCGCCGCATTACTAATCCAAACCTCGTAAATGACCCGAAAGGGGCCATTCACCAAATAGAAGCCGAAGGTTACACCGGCAAAGTTACCCGCTGTGTTGATCCTTTTCGCCAGACGAAAGTAAAAAGAGGCGGTAAGACGATTGTGCTGGAAAACGCAGGAAGCGCTGCTGTTCGTCTTCAGTCAGGCACCGATACGAAAACCACGAATTTTGACCGTGCGCTCGCCTGGGGGTATGTGAACGAACATACACCGGATCAACTGCCCACCGTCGCCCAACTCAAACAAGCTCTGATCGAACACGGGCCGCTGGTCATGCCGATTCAAGGCGATGCTTGTTTCAGCGTCTACCAGGAAGGCGTTTTCAGCGGGCATCGTACTGGCAACCCAAACCACGTCGTGGTCTTAATCGGCTGGGACGACTTGAAACAGGCGTGGCTGATCAAAAATTCGTGGGGCGAGGAATGGGGCGAGAAAGGATTTGGCTGGGTTGCTTACGGCAGCAACAGCATTGGGCTTTATGCCGCCTGGGTTCAGCCGACGCCATCCACAGAGAAGATGTGGAAATAACTTCAGTTCATCGCTGTAAACGAGAATATGCCGAAGAAGAATCAAGTCGCCAGCACCAACGCATCCAAAACCGCCGCTCGCACCACCATTGCCGTGCAAGGCGCGCGCGTCCATAACTTAAAGAATATCTCGTTGGAAATCCCGCGCGACAGCCTGATCGTAGTCACAGGGCTTTCCGGCTCCGGCAAATCATCGCTGGCCTTCGACACAATTTACGCTGAGGGTCAGCGCCGGTACATGGAATCGCTGTCCAGCTTCGCCAAACGCTTCGTCGCGCAGGTAGCAAAGCCCGACGTGGACTTTGTGTTCGGCCTGTCGCCGGTGATTTCGATTGAGCAGAAGACCATCGGCAACAATCCGCGCTCGACCGTCGGCACGATGACGGACATCGCCAGCTATCTGAACCTGCTGTTCGCCACCATCGCACAGCCGCACTGCCCGCGCACCGGTGAACCGACGCCAAGCCGTTCCGCCAACCAAATCCTGGAAGCGATCCTGTCGCTGCCGGAAGGCACGGAAATTGAGATGCGCGCGCCGGTGTTCAAGGTCTACGGCGAGGAGTTGGACTTTGTCTTCACCGAAATTCGGAAGAAGGGTTGCCGGCGGCTGATCATTGATGGCAAGCCTGTGGACATCTCCGCCGAAGTCGAGCTTGACGAATCGAAGGTGCGGGATATGGATGCCGTGGTGGATCGCTTCGTCGTCAGCCGCAAGCACGAGAAGGCAATCAAGGCAGGCATCGCCGCCACGCTGCTGGTCGGCGATGGCCTGATGCAAGTTCACTTGATGAAAGGCGCGAGCAAGGCCGAAGCCGAGAAGTTTTATCGGACTTCGTGCAGCGCGACGCATCATTTTGTTTACGGCGACATCCAGCCGGATTACTTCATGTTCAACAATCCTGAGAGCGCCTGCCGGACGTGTGGCGGCCTTGGCGTTTACAAGCTGACGCACCCGGAACTGCTCGTTCCCGACCCGCAACGCAGCATTCGCGGCGGTTGCTTTGTGCGCGAAGCGTTCAAGTACAACCCGGACACTTGGAGCGGGCGGGTGATATACAGCCTCGCAAAGGCGCTGCATTTCTCGCTCGAAGCGCCGTGGGAGAAACTACCCGAGACGGCGCGTAGTGCGATCCTCTACGGCATCGAGAAGAAAATCGCGCTGACTGCGCCGCCTGAGGCGAAGGAGAAGCGCGGCGACTGGGAAGGCAAGGAAGTCGGCTTCGGCGGGATTGCGCGGCACATTGAGCGAAATTACCGCCGTTACCGGCAACGCGGCGAAGCAAGCTCCGGGATGGAGGCCTGGCTCGATAAGGTGATGGTCGAACACACTTGCCCCGACTGCAACGGCGCGCGAGTCCGCGCCACGCGGTTGCTGTTCACCATTGCAGGCAAGACTGTCCACGCTTTCGGCCAGATGAACTTCGACGAACTGCATGCCTTTCTCGGCACGATCAAACCGGCGGGGCGGGGCGCTGATGCGGGGCGGCAGGTGCTGAATGAAATTCGTGGCCGGCTGGACTTGCTGTTGGGCATCGGGCTTGACTACCTAAATTTCAACCGTCGTTCGGGCACATTGTCGGGTGGCGAATCGCAGCGCATACGCTTGTCCACGCAGATCGGGTCGGGGTTGATGGGAATGCTTTACGTGCTGGACGAACCAAGCATCGGACTGCACCCGAAAGACAATGTGAAGATGATTGCGACGCTGGAACGGCTGCGCGACATCGGTAACACGGTGATCGTTGTCGAACACGACGAAGATACGATTCGCGCCGCCGACCACGTCATTGAAATGGGCCTCGGCGCTGGCATCCACGGCGGCGAAGTCGTCGCGCAAGGAAGTTTGAAAGACGTGCTGGCGTGCAAGGGATCGCCGACCGGGCAATTCCTTTCGGGCAAACGTTCCATCGCGATGCCGAAGCAGCGGCGCAAGGGCAACGGCAAGTTGCTGGTGATACGCGGCGCGCGTGAAAACAACTTGAAATCGGTGGACGTGACATTCCCGCTCGGCATGATGGTCGCCATCACCGGTGCCTCCGGTTCAGGCAAAAGCACGTTAATCAACGAAATCCTTTACAAAGCTTTGTGGAAGCGCCTGGAAGACACGCGCACTTTGCCGGGCGCGCACGATGGCATGGACGGCATAGAGCACGTGCACAAAGTCGTCAACATTGACCAATCGCCTATTGGCCGCAACAGCCGATCAAATCCCGCAACCTACATTGGCTTTTACGACACCATCCGCGACCTGTTCACGCGCGCGCCACTGGCAGTGGAGCGCGACTACAAACCAGGGCGGTTTTCGTTCAACGTCAAAGGCGGACGCTGCGAAGAATGCCAGGGCGAAGGCGCGATCACCACGCAGCTTTATTTTATGCCCGACGTGGAAGTGACCTGCGGCGCGTGCAAGGGCGCGCGGTTCAATAGCGAAACGCTCGAAGTAACTTTGCGCGGCAAGACCATTGATAACATTCTGAACATGTCGGTCGAAGAGGGCGTGACGTTCTTCAAGGGCGAGACGGCGGTAGGCAAGAAGATCGAAGTGCTCAACGATTTGGGGCTGGGCTACTTGACGCTGGGCCAGTCGGCGACGACGCTTTCCGGCGGTGAAGCGCAACGCATCAAAATCGCTACCGAACTGAGCAAATTGCAGCGAGCAAAACATACGGTCTACATTCTGGATGAACCGACCACGGGCCTGCATCTGGCGGACGTCGAGCGGCTGCTGGAATCCTTAAACCGGCTGGTGGACACTGGACATACTGTGCTGTTGATCGAGCATCACCTAGATGTAATCAAGACCGCCGACCACATAATTGACCTGGGGCCAGAAGGCGGCCACGCGGGCGGCGAAGTAGTGGTGACGGGTACGCCGGAAGAAGTCGCTGCATGTAAACGGTCGCACACGGGGCAGTTTCTGAAGACGCACTTGCGAGCGTGAGCGCGTTCCCCAAGCCTATTCATCTGGCTGACTGCGGAAAAATCGAGCTAACGATTATGTGTAGAAACATCAAGACGCTCTTCAACTTCGAACCGCCTGTGACGGACGAAGAGATACGCGCGGCCTCACTGCAGTTTGTAAGAAAGCTGAGCGGCTTCAACAAGCCATCGAAAGTCAATGAAGCTGCGTTCTTGGCTGCCGTTGACGAGATCGAAGCTGTTTCCAGAAAACTGCTGTATTCGCTTGAAACGAACGCGCCGCCGAAAAACCGTGAAGAAGAGATGGACAAAGCCCGAGCACGTTATGCGCCAAGGTTACCAACGTGAGCGATGATTCCGGCTGGTTCTCGTAAGTCACTCGGTTGCCATCCTCTGCCGCATTTCAACTTTTCGAGAAAATAATAGCGCGCACGTCAAATGCTCGGGAGGCAAATACATTGTGACTGACGGCCCATTCATCGAGACGAAG
>JBDSAM010000071.1:0-4206 GCA_039922135.1 Blastocatellia bacterium | reverse complement strand
TCGAAGATCGCCCAACGTTGTTCTTTGAGATCATCCAGCGCAAAGGCGCGCAAGGTTTTGGCAAGGGCAACTTCAAAGCGCTGTTTGAAGCCATCGAGCGCGAACAGGATCGGCGCGGTAACTTGGTGTAATGGCTGTTATGATGCGGCCGGATTCCCGGTGTGTTGTTTGAGGAGTCCCAAATTCAAATCACAAGTGAGGGATTCTTATGAGCACAAGACAGAAGGTAATGTTAATTGCGATAGCAGTCGTCGTGCTAATCGTCGGTGGCTTTTCGGCCTACACATGGAGCACGCTGCATTTGAGCTATTCAAAGGGTGAACGCTCCGGCTATGTGCAGAAGCTGTCGAAGAAGGGCTGGGTCTGCAAAACCTGGGAAGGCGAGATGGCGATGGTTTCAATTCCCGGCACCACGCCGGAGATATTCAACTTCAGCGTTCGTAACGATGCCGTCGCCGCGAAGCTGAACCAGACGCTGGGCAAGCGCGTGGCCATCAGTTACGAACAGCACAAAGGCGTTCCTACTCAATGTTTCGGCGAAACGGACTATTTTGTAACCGATGTAAAAGCCGTGGAGTAAGCCGCTGATGCCCGATCCGAAGTTTCTTCCCCTGACAAGCTGGCGCGAATATGCACCGGAAGAGATGCGGCGGCGCGCTGCCGGATTTCGCCAGCAGATGCAGCAACGGCGCACGGTACGCTATTTCTCTGACCGCGCGGTGCCACGCGAAGTTATTGAAGATTGTGTGCTGACCGCAGGAACCGCTCCCAGCGGCGCAAATCTGCAACCTTGGCATTTCGTCGTGGTCAGCGATCCGGCGATCAAGCACGGCATCCGCATTGAAGCCGAGAAAGAAGAGCGCGAGTTTTACAATCACCGCGCGCCACGGGAATGGCTTGATGCGCTGGCGCCGCTCGGGACGGATGAACACAAACCCTTTCTTAAAACCGCTCCGTACTTGATTGTCATCTTCTCACAAAGTTATGGCTTGCTGCCGGACGGGCGGAAGGTGAAAAACTATTACGTGCAGGAGTCAGTGGGCATCGCCACAGGAATGTTAATCACGGCAGTGCATAACGCGGGCTTGGTTTCGCTGACGCACACGCCCAGCCCGATGGGATTTCTGAATGAGATTCTGGGGCGACCTGCGAATGAAAAACCATTTCTGATTCTGGTCGTTGGCTATCCGGCAGCGGATGCCGTGGTGCCGAGCATTGGCAAGAAAACGCTTGAGGAGATGGCGACATTTATCTGAAGGGTGGCGCGAACCGTCAGTTCGCGCTGGTGGCGATGCGCTATTTTCTGCCGGAAGATATGACTAATGACGCAACGCAAACTGACAGTTTGCGCAACTTTCGCAATGAATGAACTTCAGTACCAATCCGGCTTCGGCAATGAGTTTGCGACTGAAGCTTTGCCCTGCACACTGCCGCAAGGGCAGAACTCGCCGCAGCGCGTTGCCTACGGTTTGTATGCTGAACAACTCAGCGGCACGGCCTTCACCGCGCCGCGCAATGTGAATCGCCGCTCGTGGCTTTACCGCATTCGCCCGGCAGTGCAGCACAAAACTTTCAAACAAGTTTCAAATGGCCTGTTACGCAGCGCGGCGTTCAACGAATCCGTGACGACGCCAAACCAACTGCGCTGGGATCCATTGCCGATTCCGGTTGAAGCCACGGACTTTGTCGACGGCTTAATGACGATTGCCGGCAACGAAGGTATCGGCATTCACGTTTACGCCGCCAACCGGTCAATGCAGGATCGGTTCTTTTACAACGCCGATGGGGAACTGCTGATCGTTCCGCAACTGGGGCGGCTGAGCATTCACACGGAACTGGGCTTGATCGAAGTCGCGCCGGGTGAAATCTGCGTAGTGCCTCGGGGCGTACGGTTTCGCGTGGAATTGCTCGACGCCGAAGCCCGCGGCTATGTTTGTGAAAATTACGCCGCTCTGTTTCGACTGCCTGAACTGGGGTTGATTGGCGCGAACGGCTTGGCCAATGCGCGCGACTTTCAAATGCCGGTGGCAAGTTATGAAGACCGCGAAGGCGACTTTCGGCTTGTCGCCAAATTCCAGGGCAATCTGTGGGAAGCTGAGATCGGCCATTCGCCGTTGGATGTGGTCGCCTGGCATGGCAATTACGCGCCGTACAAATACGATCTGGCGCGGTTCAACACGATGGGCACGGTCAGCTTCGATCATCCGGACCCTTCAATCTTCACTGTTCTGACTTCGCCGAGCGAGGTGCCGGGAACGGCAAATGTAGATTTCGTCATCTTCCCATCGCGCTGGGTAGTGGCTGAACACACGTTCCGCCCGCCGTATTTTCATCGCAACGTGATGAATGAATATATGGGCTTGATTACTGGCGCGTACGATGCGAAGGAACAAGGCTTCTTACCGGGCGGGGCCAGCCTGCACAATTGCATGTCCGGCCACGGCCCTGATGCCGACACGTTTGAAAGGGCTAGTCAGGCGGAGCTTGCCCCGCAGCGTTACGAAAATACACTGGCATTTATGTTCGAATCGCGCGCCGTCATTCGTCCGACGAAGTTCGCAATGGAGACGACAGCGTTACAGCGCGATTACTTTGAATGCTGGCAAGGGCTGAAGAAACACTTTCAACGATGAAGACCATCCGATTTCTGCTCGAAAACCTGATTGATTACGCTGGCCTGTTTCCTCCCGCCGAATTGACGATGGCCGAAGCAGTAAAAAACTACGCCGCCTATCGCCGAAGCGAATACAGTTGGATGCTCGGACGGTTCATTGTTCCGGCCTCGCGGCTGGATGAGTTTGAACAGGCCGCCGCCGAATACTGGCCGCACGACGGCAAAAAAGAATTCTGGAAGTTGAGCGTGCTGGGCGGCGCGAACCTGGAAGTCGACATCGCCCGCATCAACAGCTTCAGCCATCGCCGCACCATCAGCGAAGGCACTGCGGTGATGATTGACACGATTGAATTCAAAGCCGCGACCATCGCCGAGATTAAAGCGGCAATGCGCGGGATGCATACAACGCTGACCTGCTTCGTTGAAATCCCAATCAATGACGATCCAAAGGAATTGGCGGAACTGATCAAAGCCATCGGAGCTGAAGGCGCGTTTGCTAAAGTTCGCACGGGTGGCATCGTGGCCGATGCATTCCCTTCGGCGCACAACCTGGCGCGTTTCATTTCAATCTGCGCCGAAGAAGATGTCGGATTTAAAGCCACGGCTGGGCTTCATCATCCGCTGCGTTCGATCAACCGGCTGACGTATAAGCCCGACAGCGATTCGGCGATGATGCATGGATTTTTGAATGTTTTTCTGGCTGCGGCTTTTGCGCAAAATGGGATGGGCGCTGAACTATTAGTGGAGTTACTGGAAGAAACTTCGCCCTCCGCATTTCGCTTCGAGCCGGGCTGCATTTTCTGGCGAGACGAAATGCTGGTCGTCGGGCACGTGCGCAACGCGCGAAATCTGTTCGCCATCGCGGTCGGTTCCTGTTCGTTCACTGAACCGATTGAAGATTTACAACGACTTCATCTGCTTTGACTCACCCAAATGATCATTTTGCTCAATGGTTCAATCAACGCCGGAAAGACTACGGTTTCAAAACGGCTGTGCGAGATGTTACCGCGCACGGCGCACGTGGAAGTTGACAGCTTGCGCGATTTTATTGACTGGATGCCATTGGAAGAGAGCATCCCCATCAACATCGAAGCCGCCATCGCCATCACCAAAGTCTTCGTCGGGCGCGGGCTGAACGTTGTGTTCAGCTACCCGCTGCGCCCTGAAGATTACGATGTGATCCTGCGCGAATTCGCGGAACTTGACGTGCCGGTGCATTGCGTCACGCTGCGGCCCCGGCTGGAACTTTCGCTGACTAATCGCGGCACACGGCAATTGACCGATTGGGAACGCAGCCGCATTCAGTATCATTACGAAAGCAAACTGAACTATCCCGGCATCGGAGTCATCATTGATAATTCGGCGCAATCGCCTGACGAAACCGCGCGCGAAATCCTGCGCGGCATCAGGACTGAAAAGTTATGAACACGATCATCAACGAAACACACGATCCAAATCTGCGAAGCTGGGTGGAATCGGCGAATGATCCAAATACGGAATTCCCGATTCAGAATTTGCCTTACTGTGTGGTGGGATCGGCGGATAGTGATGAGCCACTAAACGTTGGTGTAGCAATTGGCGATCGAATCCTC
>JBDSAM010000070.1:0-3085 GCA_039922135.1 Blastocatellia bacterium | reverse complement strand
TGCGGTTGGACAACAGAGGGAACATACAAGCGACACGAAGAAGCACGAAGAAAGAGAAGAGACAATAAGGATTAGGTCATTTGGTTCCCTTCGTGAACCTTCGTGTTTCTTCGTGGAGAGAGTCTTTTGTAATATCAGCGGGCTTTTTCAAACTTCCGTCAACACAGCGTCTCTCACACAACAAGGTTGAACATTCATGGAGTCCAATCCCCCAAGCATCCCTCAGACTGCCCCGGACGAAAACGCTGATCACGATAAGCCGCGCGGGCAGGCAATTCGGTGGGCGCTCACGATTCTGGCTGGCGTCGCCATCTATCTGATTCCGGTTCCTGAAGGCATCACGCCGCAATCGTGGCGGTTGCTGGCGATCTTTCTGGCCACAATTGTTGGCTCGATTCTTCGGCCCGTGCCCGGCGGCGCAATGGTTTTGATTGGCATTGCGGTGATTGCCCTGACCAAGTCCATGCCGCTTAGCGATGCGATCGTCAAAGCCACGACTGATCCGAAAACGCTGGAGACGCTGCGCATCAAGGCAACGCTGGCCGGATATGCCGACCCGGTGGTGTGGCTGGTGCTAGCGGCGTTCTTCATTTCGCGGGGAATGATCAAAACAGGTTTGGGGCGGCGCATCGCATTGATTTTCATTCGCGCCTTCGGTCATCGGTCGTTGGGGCTGGGGTATGCGTTGGTGGGGGCGGATTTTTTGCTGGCAACCGTGATTCCGTCGAACGGAGCGCGGTGCGGCGGCATCACCTTTCCAATTACTAAGAGCCTGGCCGAAGAGTACGATTCGCGTCCGGGGCCGACTGCCAATCGTCTAGGCGCGTTTCTGATGACCTTTGTATATCAGTGCGAAGTCATCATCTGCGCCACGTTTCTGACCGGGCAGGCGGGAAATCTGATCATTCAACGCCTGGCCAAACAGCAGACAGGCTTCGATCTGAATTACACGACGTGGATGTTGGGCGGCATTGTGCCAAGCGTAATCTCACTGGCCGTTACCGGCACTTTGCTTTATCGCATTTTCACGCCGGAGGTAACGCACACGCCGGGCGCGGCGGAGTTCGCCAAACGCGAATTGACCAAGATGGGGCCGACCAGCACACACGAAAAACTCATGCTCTCCGTCTTTGCGTTGGTCGGATTGATGTGGGCTACAACGGGGCGGCTGCACAGCATTGATTATTCGGTCGTGGCGATGGTGGGCATCTGTGTATTGCTGATCAGTGGCGTGCTCAATTGGGCAGAGCTGATCGCTGAACGCGCGGCCTGGGACGTGTTTATCTGGTATGGCGGAATGGTGCGCATGGCCGAAGCGCTGGGCGAAACGGGCATCACGAAAAAGTTCGCCGAGTTTGCGGCTGGCATCACTATTGGCTGGAAGTGGTGGGCGGCGCTGGCCGTGCTTCTGTTGATTTATTTCTACGCGCACTACGCTTTTGCCAGCATTACCGCGCACGCGTTGGCCATGTATCTGCCGTTTCTGATCGTCATTATCGCTGCCGGTGCGCCCTCAACATTGGCCGTGGCGATGATGGCCTACTTTTCCAACCTTTCTGCCGGACTGACACATTACGGCACGACGCCTGGGCCGATCTTCTTCGGCGCGGGCTATGTTTCGCAGCAGACGTGGTGGAAGCTCGGTTTGATCTGCTCAGTTCCAAACATTCTGGTTTGGACTGTGGTGGGATTGGTGTGGTGGAAAGTTTTGGGTTGGTGGTAGTGCTGGATAGTGAAAGGCGCACACCAGAAAAGTTTACCGGTGTGCGCCATGTGTAGCTACTTAACTTATCGCATCAGAAGATGCGATTAAGGACGCGCCTAAGGCGCTTCCGTGATATTAGGCTCAATTTGTGAATCTATCTCTATAAGACACCTCCTTGGTTTTGGCCCTGAAGGGACGTTGAAGATAACCTCGAAGCCACTCAACAGAACCGTTTCCGTGAGTGCTGGCGCATGCTATTCCTTCATAGATGCTCTTGCAATACCCATCGCAAATTAAAAATCCGGCCTGCGAAATTCAAAAATCGGCACAGGCATTTTCAGAGTAAATCCGCCAGCGCCATTTCGAAATCCTGCGCCATCCCCGGATGCCCGTGGCGATTAGCTGCCGCGATGCCTTGTTGGTAAGCTGCGCGGGCTTCCTCAATTCTTCCTAAACGGTCAAAGGCTTGGGCCAGCTTGCCGTAAGCGTTGCCCTGATCGTCGGCTTGATCCAAGTATGCTTGTAATTCCTTTGCCGCTTCTTCAAACCGTTCAAGCTTGAACAGTTCGTTGGCCAGACCGAAACGTACAGTTGTGTTGTTCGGATCGGCAGCAACCATCTTTTTGAAAAGTTCGATTCTTGCTTCAGCCATTGGGATTCTCTCTTGTTTGATTCTGTGTTTGATTCTGTTTTCTTGAAGGCGGCGATGATAGGCACCAGGCGCGGAAGCGTCAAACCTTGGCGGTAAATATGACACCTGCGGCCAAGCTGATTTATACTGACGCGCGAATGGAATCCCTAAACAACACAATTGCCCAATATGCAGAGCAGGCTACGAAGCTCGAACAGTTAATCTTTGCAATGTCACCTAAGCTTATGGCTCGCCAGCCAGAGGAGAATCGCTGGTCGGTATTGGAAATCGTTTGCCACTTGGCGGATGCCGAGTTGCTGGCATCAGCCCGCATTCGCCGAATCATCACGCAGGATCGTCCCAATTTATGGGGGTACCAGCAGGAACAATGGGCAACCGCGCTTGGGTACAGGCATCGGCGAATCGCAGCAGTTCTGGCCAGAGTCGCACTGCTGCGGCGCGAAAATGCCGAGTTGGTTGCAGGCTTGGCGGAAGAGGTATGGCAGCAGACAGGCGCGCATGACTTGTACGGAACACTCACGCTTCAACAATTGATTGAAGACTATCTCACCCATACGGCGAAACATCTGGATCAAATCGGAAGCGTTGCGGCTGAATTAGCTGGTTGAAACAATGCCAGCCGAACTAATGGTTGAAAGGAAGATTTATGGCGAAGACACAGGAAGAAACCAAAGAACCAAAGAACGCGAAGAGTAAGAATGGGAAAGAGGTCAAAGGGCCAAAGGGGA
>JBDSAM010000069.1:0-12574 GCA_039922135.1 Blastocatellia bacterium | reverse complement strand
CCTTTTTTATTTCCCGGAGAAGGAGATTCAATCTCGCGACCATACAGGCGTGAGAAGTTCAAACGTTATGATCGTCATGAAATTCGGCGGCACATCGGTGGAAGACGCCACCGCCATTCGCTGCCTTGTCTCAATCGTCCGCACTCAACTGGATCGCCGGCCCGTCGTCGCCGTTTCCGCGATGGGCAAAACCACCAATGACCTGCTGGAATGCGCGCGACTGGCCGCTTCCGGTAATCTGACCGTTGCGCAAAGCAAGCTTGAAACAATTGCCGCGCATCACTTCAAGACTGCTGACCAGCTTGCGCTTTCGGAAGAAAGAGATTCGCTGCGAGCGGCACTCAGCAATCGCTTCAACGAAATTAGCGCTACGCTTGAACAGATCAAGCAGGCGGGGCAAATCACACCGTGTTTGTCTGACGCAATCTCATCAAACGGTGAGTTGCTTTCATCCCCAGTGGTCGCGGCGGCGTTTCGCGCTGATGGGATGAAAGGAGTCTGGGTAGATGTTCGCCCGCTGATGCGCACTAACAATGACTTCACGCGCGCGGCGGTGCAATTCGACATCGCCAATCCGAAATTGAAAGAGGGCTTCACTGCGGCATTAGCTGATGGTGGCGTGCCGGTAACGCAGGGCTTCATCGGGTCAACAGGCGATGGGGCTGAAGGCGCGACGACGACCATCGGGCGCGGCGGCTCCGACTATTCAGCTTCGATCATTGGCGCAGCACTTGACGTCGACGAGATTCAAATCTGGACGGACGTAGACGGCATTATGACAACCGATCCGCGCGTCGTCGCCGAAGCCTCCAAGGTCAAAGTCATTTCGTTCGCCGAAGCTTCGGAGTTGGCATACTTCGGAGCGAAGGTTCTGCATCCGAGCACGCTGCTGCCTGCAATGGCCAAAGAAATTCCCGTGCGCGTCTGTAATTCGCGCAATCCCTCAAACGCAGGCACAGCCATCTTGCGAACTGCGCCATCGTCAAATGCGCTGGTTAAAGCCATCGCTTTCAAGCGTGGCATCACGGTTGTGAATGTGACTTCGGATCGGATGTTGATGGCCTACGGCTTTCTGGCGCGGCTCTTTGACGTATTCGCCCGCCACGAAACGTCTGTGGATATGGTGGCAACATCAGAGATCAGCGTTTCGGTAACGTTTGATGACACTCGCAGCCTCGACAGGTTGATCGCCGCCTTGCGCGAATTCGGCGAGGTTTCGGTCGAACGCGATCAAGCGCTGATTTGCCTGGTCGGCGAGAATCTGAAATTCACGCCAGGCGTCGCGTCGCGCATCTTTTCTAGCATTGAGCAGACCAACGTCTCGATGATTTCGCATGGCGCGTCGGCCATCAACGTCAGTTTCATCGTTGCCGACCGCGATGCTGAACAAGCCGTTAAGCGGCTGCATCGTGAATTTTTCAGCGAGCCGGACGCCGCGACGTTTGAAAGCTTGGCTGTAGTTCAGGCTGCCGCCTAAGAGAATGCGATGAATATTGCAATTGTCGGTTACGGCAAGATGGGCAAGATGATAGAACGCACCGCCGCAGAGCGCGGGCACTCCGTCGTTGCGCGCTTTGACGTTGATAACAATGCTGGCGGCGAGGGGCTAACTGCGGAAAGCTTGACTGGTGTGGAGGCTGCGATTGAATTCTCGACGCCGGACACTACTCTTGAAAATATTCGGCGATTGGTTGCCTTGCGTGTCCCAACCGTCGTCGGCACGACTGGTTGGTACGCGCAGCTAGATGAAGTGAAGTTTCTGGTTGAATCGAACGACTCCGCGCTGGTCTGGGGGGCGAATTTTTCGATTGGCGTCAATCTCTTTTTCAAACTCGCGCGAGAAGCCGCAGCGATGTTCGCTCATTACGATCAGTACGACCCGTTCCTGATCGAACATCACCACAAATTCAAAAAAGACGCGCCGTCGGGAACCGCGCTGGTGTTGGCGCAGTGCTTGCGCGCAAGCTATGGCGAGCGTACACCGGAAGCTGTCAGCCTACGTGCTGGCCACATTCCCGGCACGCACGAAGTCGGATTCGATTCCGAAGCCGACACGATTACGCTGATGCACACCGCGCGCAGTCGCGAAGGATTCGCCGCTGGGGCAGTGCTGGCGGCAGAATTGATTACCCAGAAACAAGGCATCTACGAATTTTCAGAACTGCTTTTTGAAACAAAATAAGGAGGAGTGATGATGGACTTGAATAACTTGAGAGGTTGCGGGACGGCAATGATCACGCCGTTCAAACGCGATGAATCTCTGGATGAAGTGGCACTGCGGCGATTTATCGAGTTTCAGATCACGGGCGGCGTGGATTTTCTGGTTGCCTGCGGAACGACCGGCGAGAGCGTGACGATGACTGAAGACGAACAGGCGCGCGTCGTTGAACTGACGGTTGAAGCTGTTGCTGGCAGAGTTCCTGTGGTCGCTGGGGCGGGCGGCTACAACACGCGCGAGGTGATCGAAAAGGTTCAGCGATACGAGCGGCTTGGCGCTGATGCCATCCTGTCAGTCACGCCCTACTACAACAAACCCACGCAGGAAGGCCTGTATCAGCACTACCGCGTGATTGCCGAAGCAACGAAACTCCCGATCATTTTGTACAACGTGCCCGGGCGCACTGGCTGCAATATGGAACCTGAAACAGTTGCGCGGCTAACCGGAATTGAAAACATCGTTGGCACGAAAGAAGCATCGGGTAACATCTCGCAGATAGCCGAGATCGCTTCACTGGTGGAGGAGTCCTTCAAAATCTTCGCTGGCGATGACAGCGTTGTGTTGCCCGTGGCGGCGATTGGCGGCGTAGGCGTGATCTCAGTGGCATCGAACCTACTGCCTCGTCTGGTCAGCGATTTGTGCCACGCCAGCGTCGAGGGCCGATTGGATGAAGCGCGAAAACTGAACCGCCAACTGACGCCGATCTTCAAAGCAATGTTCATCGAAAGCAATCCGGTTCCGGTAAAGACCGCATTGGCTCTGACTGGAATAATTGAAGAGGTCTACCGGCTGCCGATGGCACCGATGAGCAAGGCCAATCGTGCAAAGCTGGAACAGGTGTTGACAGAGGCAGGCATACTGGCGATGGCTGCCAAAGCATGAAAGTGAGATGACGCTACCTGCGCTTTTGCTTCTCACGCGCAAAAATAGCGGCTTCGGAAATCCGAAGCCGCTAATTCAGTCAAGGAGTGAAAGTGAGATGGAGGCGCAAAAATTATGATTGCAATTCTTTGCCGGGTTTGAAACGAATCGTTTTGCCTTCAGGAATCGCGACCTGCGTGCCCGTGCGAGGGTTGCGACCGATCCCACGCTTGCGTGGTTTGACGACGAACACGCCGAAGCCGCGAAGCTCAATGCGTTCGCCACGCTGCATCGCACCTTTCATCGCTTCAAAAAGAGCTTCCACCGCGACCTCCGCTTTCATCTTCGATACGCCGGTTTTCTCGGCGACGTTGTTGATGATGTCCAGCTTGATCACAGTTCCTCCGCTTCAGTGTTGAGTAAATACGTTTCGTTGATTGGCAAAAATGATTACGTGATTCGTAAAGACATCGGCATTATAGGAACGGGTCTAAAGGGTGTCAAGGTTTCGAGACAGACAGATTTTCCTATATACGAACCGATTCATCACCGATATAAGCGTACGAGTTGCTGTTCGTGAATGAGTTTTCGGCACATCCGAAAGCCGTTTCCAATCACTGGCAAAACCGCTAGAATCCGCGCGTCAATACGAACCGTAGCCGAAAGACCGTGACTGAAGTTGCCCCGACCCACGAATAACGCGGCTTTGGCATTCACTCCTGTTCCTCACAATTGAAACACCCGACACGACTGTGACGAATGACAGCCGGGCATGTTACTGCCTGTGCAAGAAGCGCCGTTGTGTCCCTTCACCTAAAGAGGTAACCCCGATGACCCCCAAAGTGCCCCGTTCACACACACGTTATCAACTTGCTCCGATCTCGTCGTTGGATGATTTGCTGGTCTTGCCAATCCCACAGCCCGAACCGCTGAAGCGCACGCTCTGGATGGGTTTCCTTAGCGATTTGAGCTTTATGCTTCCAGCATTCGGAAGCGTACTTGGATTGATTTTGTTATCTGGACATTCAGCCTTTCCGGTGCCGTTTCTGGGCGCGGGAATGGTTACACTTTGTCCGATCTTTCTGGCGCTGCGGATACACACGGCGTTTCAGGCGCGCCGCGAACGCCGCCGGGTTAACGCATTGATTAACTGGCATCGCCGATACCGCGTTGATTATGCCGAGCGCCAACGGCAGATCACTGACGATATGCCGGACGTATTTTATTGCCCCGTGCCGCCCATCAAAAGGTGAATGGCTGGTGCGCGGGCCAGTTTCCGATCAAAGGGGTTTCCAATGAGACGGCTTTACTGGCTGGCAACGCCGGTCTTCGTCACCATTTTGCATGCGCAATCGTTGGCGCAGGCGGTTTCGTCTGCGCCAACCGCAACCACTGTGCTGACAATTAAGACCGTGCCGCAAACCATTGTTTGGGTGGATTTGCTGCGGTACGGCCCTGTGTCGTCCAGTGGCGAGTTGACGGTTAAAAATATGCGCGCAGGCGCGCATACTATCCGCGCGCGGCTGAAGGGTAAACGCGAAATCACGCAGGCCATCACGCTGTCGGCAGGGGCGGGTCAGGCAATCCAAGTCGCGTTTACCGCACCAGCCGACAATGCCGAACTACATTTCCAAACGGCGGAAGAGTTGCGCGAACAAAGCAAACACGCCGAAGCCGTGAAAGAGTACCGCGCGGCCATCAAGCTAAAGCCGCGCGGTTACCCAGCGGCGCGTATCGGGCTGGCACGCAGCCTGATAGTGATCAAAGAGTTTGACGATGCCGTTGCCGAAGCTCGCCGCGCGATCCGTGAAAACCCTGGCGCTTATTCTGAAGCCCACACCGTCATAGCCAACGCCAAACGTTCACAAGGGTTTTATGAAGATGCCGGGGTTGAGTACCGCATTGCACTGGCGCAGGCGCGCGACGTTTCGCCCGAAGCCCATACAGGCCTTGCGTTGGCCGACCAGGAACTGGTCCGCCCTGACGATGCGATCAAACACTTCCGTCTGGCCGTTGCGCAGGCGAACGATACGGAACCGGTCGTCTACTTTTTATTGGGAAGCGCTCTGGAACGCGAGCGGCGCAACAAGGAAGCGTTGGAAGCCTATGAAAAATATCTGGAGTTGCAGCCGAACGGCAACCAAGCGGCTGCCATTCGTTCCGTGCTAAAACGGTTGCGCCGCGAAGCCAAATAACGCGGCGCAATCCATCAGGTCTTCTTCGCTCACTTCTTCTTCGCGGCTTCAATCTTCTCGGTGAGATCAGCCACAAAATCACTGCGCGGATTGTAGCCCGCTTGCCGAAAGGCAACTTCGCCTTTGCCATCCAGGATGATCGTCGTCGGGATCGAATTCACCGAAAAGAAGTCGTTCAAGTGTTCCGCATAGGCGACCGGCAAGTTGAACTTGTATTGCTTCAGGTGTGGCGGCACCAACTCGCGATCTTCATCGGTTGAGAGCGCCAGAAAAACTACGTTTTGATCGTCTTTATATTTAGCCTGCACCTTTTCAAACAGCGGCATCTCGGTCAAACAAGGCCCACACCAGGTTGCCCAGAAGTTCATCACCACCACTTTGCCGCGCAAGCTGGCCATCTCCAATCTTGATCCATCCAGTTTGGTCAATCTGAAAGCAAGCGGATTGGTGGCGCCTTCGTTGATGTTCGGCTGTTCCAGCTTGGCCGCGCGTTCGTCGCGGTCTTTGATATAAGCGTCGTAGGCTTTCAACACGCGGTCGCCCAATCCGATTTCGGACTTCTGCTTGACCACATATAGTTCGCCCAGGTTGCGGCGGATAGCTTTCAAATCCACCTCTTCACTGGTGGCCAACGCAATGATGAAGGCTTGCGAGTAATAATCAATTGCTTCGTCCGTATTCTTTCGCTTTTCGGCCAGTTCTGCCAGGGTAATGGCCGCGCCCGCCATTCGGGCCGCGCCAAAGCTCTTCAGCAAGTCAGCGCGCGCTTTATTGTCGTTACCCAGATCTGCGTGGACTCTGCCGCGCACCAGATAAATGGAAGCGATGCCCTGCTGCTTACGTTGTTCCCACTGCGCCGCGCTTATGCGCTTGGGCTTGGCAGCGGAAGCAATCAATGTTTCAAACTGTTTGATCAATTGATCGGCGTGAGCCAGCGCCTTATTCAAATCGCCATCGCCGCGCCGTTCGCGCAACATTGTCACCAGATTCGTCAGCACTTCGACATTGGTTGCACCCCCGGCAACAATTTTCTCCGCATAAGTAATTGCGCGATTGCGGTCGCGCAGCTTGACGCTGGTTTTATAGATTTCGTTTTCAATCTCGCTGCGGTGCGCGCTCTTCGGAAACTTCTTCAGATACTCTTCCAGGTTGGCGATGATCTGCGTCTCGCTGCCGCCAGAAGATTCAATGGCGCGGCGCAATTCGGCATCCAAATCCACCGGCGATGCGGCCTGAGCATTTGCGTCCGGTTTATCTGGCGGAGTTTGCGCCACCACCGTCAGCTTCAATGACAAGATGGAAAATAACGCGACCAATAAAAGTTTTGATTTCACTAGAACTACTCCTTCTTGGAATTTCCAACTTCAGATTACGCGGCTTCGGCCAATCACGCCCATCAATCGCCCGACGGGCTTTTCAGCGCCGCGTTCCAACCGATAACTGAAAAATAGATCGTTCCGCAGCCAGGTGCAAAGCCCGCTGTCATAGATGCGATCTGCGCTTACCCCGGCGTCAATCAACTGTTGCGCGTTCGCTCGGCCCAAATTGATGTGACCTTTGCCGCCAGACTCTCCGTGCAGCTTTATGCCTGAAAACAACGTTTCGGCATAATCGTACTTATCGCGGAAGGCATCCAGAACTTCGATGCCGACTTCAAAAACTTCCGCGCAAATGGCTGGCCCAAGCGCCGCGTGCAGATCAGCCGCGTGTGAATCATACATTTGTTGCATGCGTTCAACCGTCCGTGCGACGATGCCCGCGAGCGTGCCACGCCAACCCGCGTGAACTGCGGCAAATGCGCGTGTCCGCTCATCCGCAATCAGAACCGGCATGCAATCGGCGGTTTGAATCGCCAGCAAAACCTTTTCGGTATTCGCGGTCAACGCGTCACCCGCAACAGGTCCGCCGCGGGCGTCTTCGGCGTCCAGCACTGAACGAACATCGGCGGAATGAATTTGTTTGGCGGTGACCATCGGCCAACCCGTGGCATTGAGCGCGGCCAGAAATCGCCGCCGGTTTTCGATCACGTTTGCGCGTTCGTCATGGCTGAAGTTCCCCAGACTGAGTGCATCTATTGGCAACGGGCTGACGCCTCCCAGCCGCGTGCTAAACGCGTTTTTGAATCCGAGCCGTTCAATCGGTTCGCAAACTAGAAAATGAAGTTGGCCGGACTGGCGGAAAACAAATGACATTGGTTTACGGCGTTTAGAGTACCGGCTTTAGCCGGGATGTTTTTTTGTGAAGCCAGCCGCTTGAAGGCGGTACTCCAAACGCCGTCCTATAGAAATTATGGTTATCGGCATTGGAGTAGATATCACAGACATCAAACGGATTGAAGGTTCGCTCGCCCAATTCGGCGAACGGTTTCGCAACCGCGTCTTCACGGAGAAAGAAATCAAGCACTGTGAACAGTTCGCGACTCAAGCTGCCAAAGCAGAACGTTATGCCGCGCGCTTTGCCGCCAAAGAGGCTGCGCGCAAAGCATTCGGCGCGGCGACGCCACTGAAAAGCTTGGCGTGGCACGAGGTCGAGATCATATCATCAACTGAAGGTGCGCCGCAGCTTCGCTTTCACGGTCGAGCCGCCGAACTCGCCGAAGAATTAAAAATTACGCGGGCGCATATCTCGCTGTCGCATGCTCCGCAACAGGCCATCGCCTTTGTCGTGTTGGAAAAAGATTGAAACCATGGATGTTTGAGATGGTGATTTTGTCCTGCTGAATCTGTTATGCAAGTAATCGCTCCGAAGCAAAAGATAGAACATCCTCCCGCACCTCTGATTGAGCCAGCGGCACAATTTTCGCTACGTGCCGTGGCGGGACTGGAAGTCGCATCCGTTCTGTCATCGGTTTTCATTACGACCTGGGTCATTATCCCGCTGCAACCGCAGCAACGCTGGTTGATCGCAGTGCCTGTATTGTTGGCATTTGTGTTGATTGTCAATTCGCAGCGCATGCGCGGCGAACGGTTGCGAGAGATCGGATTTACGCTGCACAATTTTGAACAAGCGCTGAAGCTGGTGGCACCGCCGACGATCCTTATTTGCACCGTGTGCGCGGCATTAGGCTATTTCACCAGTTCCTTTCATCTGACCTCTCACTTTTGGACGAATCTGCTGTTTCTGCCAGTGTGGGGATTGACGCAACAATATGTGCTACAAGGCTTCATTTATCGCAGGATAAGGTTTGTGGTGATGGGCGAAACCACACCGCCAAGCAAGCAGAGGTGGCGAGTAAATTTGGCGATTCTGACAACGGCGGCGATCTTTGCGCTGGCGCATGCGCCGAATTTGATGCTGATGTTTTTGACGCTGCTTGGGGCGTTGCTATGGTCTTGGATATATGAGCGTGCGCCGAATCTGTTGGCGCTTGGGTTATCACACGCCGTGATTAGTCTGACGTTGATGACTTCTCTGCCATCATGGCTGCTGCCCAGTCTAAGCGTCGGATATAAACATTTTCTCTATCAAAAGTTCTGACAAAACGGCTGAATGCCTTATGGCTGACAATTTCATCGAAAGACGCAAAGCAAGTTGGAAACGACTGGAAGAGCTGATTGACCAAGTGCAAACCGTGCGGGGATTGCGGCGACTGAGCCGGGAAGAGGTGCGCGAGCTGGCGCGTAGTTATCGCCGCGCTGCATCTGACCTGGCCATCGCGCGTGTTGAATCGCGCGATCAACGATTGGTCAGTTACTTGAATAATCTGGTGATCCGCGCGCATGGCATTGTTTACCGTTCGGAATCGAATGGCGTGCGTTCGATCTTCGATTTTTACTGGCACGAGTTTCCAGTGATCTTCCGCCGCACGTTTCGTTACACGCTGGCGACGTTTTTGATATTTATCGCCATTTCGGCAGTCTCATTCATCGCTACGTGGCGCAATGAAGACTTCGCTGACTTTGCCTATCTACCGCCACCTGCCGTGCAACAGATCAAAGGTCATCAACGCTGGTGGGAGCGCCTGAATACAGAAGCGCCCGTTGGCGCCGCAGGCATTATGGTCAATAACATTGTTGTCAGCCTGAGAACCTTTGCCTTCAGCATCGTGCCGGTTGTGGGTACGATTGACGCCCTGAGGCCGTCAGCATTGCAGTTTGGGTCGATCAATGCACTGGTTCTCAAATATGGCATGACGCGCACACTGTGGTTATTTGTTGCCGGGCATGGCGTGCTGGAATTCCTGGCCATCTTTATTGCGGGTGGCGCAGGGCTAATGATCGGATTGGCGCTGCTGGTGCCAGGCGAGCGCACCCGCCGCGAAGCATTGGTTGAACGTGGCAGAACAGCAATCAAACTGCTGGCTGGATGCATTCCGCTGCTGATCATTGCCGGCTGCATCGAAGGTTTCATCTCGCCGCTGCCAATTCAGGCCGGATACAAGATTGCAATTTCAGCGGCGACGGCAGTAATGCTGGCGGCGTATCTGCTTAAAGCTGGCCGCCCAGACAATTTGAGCAAACCATTGGGCGGGCAGTAAAGTTGTTGTGCTATTATCAGGTGGCAGTTTTCCACCTGGATTTTCCGGACTGAGGTTTTGAAGATGATTGATCGCATGAACAAAACTTATCTGACCATTCTGACCAAAAACAGTATCTTTTCATTTCTTGGCTTGGTGCGCGCTGAAATGGTGGACGCCGATGGCGACACCAGACCATTAACGGCGGTTGTTAAACTTGATCCGCGCGAAGGCGAGCCAATTCTGAAAGAGTTCACGACCGGCGGTGAAGCGCGACGCCATTATGAAGAAGCCATCAGTACCAGCATCGAACGCGGCTGGAGCGTGGTCTATCGTGGCCTGCCTCTGCGCGGCTAATTTCAGACATCATAAATAAACAAAGGGCGGGATTTTTCCCGCCCTGATGCTTCACTTCCCTCACTCGCAACCATCCGGCAACTCTACTCCGCCAGCACCGCCCGGTGGTCAAGCCCATCACTGACGATTCGCGCAGCCGTCTCACTGATGTAGGTTCGCCAAACTTTTCGATCTTCCTCGTGCGCTCCACTTATCAGCAACAGCCGCCGTAAAATCTCGGTCGTCACCGCCACCAGAAAAGCGCCTTGCCCTGCCTGCTGCCGCAGGTGTTCGTTGTCCTGGATAGCACGGTCGCGCTCTTCGTCTTGTTCATAGCGCGGAATCTCTTTGTCAAGCAATTCAAACGCAACGACGGCAAGCTTCTGCTGCCGGACGGTAGCCAATGCCGACAGCCGCGCGCGTAATTCGGAACTCAATGGAACTTCGATCAGCGGCGAAGCCATCGTAACGGATTGCAGCGATTGTCTGTGGCGCAGCACCCGGCCCGCCACAAATAACACTGCCAGCCAGTATCCAACAAACATTCCGCCGACCACGGCCAAATCAGTTAGCGTCCAACGATCTTTCCCGCTCAAGTAAAAGTATGTCACTGGAATCAACGTCGGCACGGCAACCAGTAAAAGCCGGTACCAGCTCCAACGCGGCCCACTGCCTGATTTACCGCCGGAAGATTTGATCTCGGAAGAATCATTTTGCTCGTTCATTGCTTTTCCCCTTTCACGCGCCTGAGCGCGACCTTGACCAAGCGGCATTATAGCCCAATCCTTGCGAGCGCAAAGCCCTTGCCACATCATCAGCCGAAAACTGTATCAGTGGCAGTAGGCAATAGCAGGAGGATGAAAAGAATGGCACCGCAAACAGACACACAGACAGGCGATCAACGCGGCAATCAATTGCTGGTCGGAATCAACTATCCATGGATTGATTACGGGTGGGATTTTGGCGATCCGCCCGCTGCCTGGGTAAACGCGCAAAACCTGCCCGCTTGGCGCGAACAGAAGCGCAAGCGCATCGTCGAAGACTTCGCGCGCTTCGCCGATCTGGGATTATTCGGTATACGCTGGTTCATTCTTCCCGATGGCACAAACTACGGCACAGGCAACGATGCCCCGCAAAAACTCAATAATCATTGGGCATTCAATCCGTTGCCGTCGCGGCACGCGTTTCACGAACATCTGGCCGAAGATTTCGAGTTCGTCCTGCAAACCTGCGCGCGATTGAGATTGCAACTGGTGCCATCGCTGATTGATTTTCATTGGTGCCATCATGGCCAAGTGGCAGATGCTCAGGCAAATATCGTCAAAGGCGGGCGGGCCGACATCGTCAACGACGACGCCAAACGCAATGCATTTTTCGACGCCGTGCTGGAACCGTTGCTGGAAGTTTCGTTGCGCTATCCACAAATAATCTACGCTTGGGAATTGATGAACGAGCCGGAGTGGGTGACTGCCGCCAAACCGCGGATCAAATACCGCCCCGAAGAAAACAAGACCGTGCGGCAAGGAGCAATGCTCGATTTCCTGCACGAGGGCATTAGACGCATTAACAGTAAGTGCCTGCCAAACGGCGAGCCTGCATTTCGATCCACCATCGGCTTTGCGCATTACGACACGCTGTTCGATTGGGACTCACGCGCCTTGGGAGTCACGCTGCACCAGTTTCATTTTTACGCGCAGAAGGACGGCAGACTGCCGAAGAATGTCTTCTCTGATGAATATTCATGCTTCATCGGCGAGTTTGCGACGGCAGTGCAAAAGGACTGGACGGATTTGAAGAAAAAGAAACTCGATCAAACGATCCCGAACCGGCTGAACTGGATTGGGGAGAAAGGTTATCCGGCGGCATTTCTGTGGTCGGCGCAAGCGGTGGACGTGGCGACCAATTGGACGCCGCGCGAGATTGAAGGCACGGTGGCTTATATCGCTTCGCTTGGCACATCTAACAGCGATGCGGCTTGATCGTTCAAACCTTACACTTCCGGTGAAACAATTCAACGGCTAATGTAATCGCCACAATCATACTAGAATGTTCAGCCTTGCCCTGGCCTGCAATGTCGAAGGCCGTGCCATGATCCACGGAAGTTCGGATAAACGGCAGGCCTAACGTAACGTTGACCGCTTCGCCGAATGAAAGGCATTTGATTGGGATCAAGCCCTGATCGTGGTAACAGGAAAGGACGATGTCGAATTCGCCACGCGACGCACGCAGGAAGATAGTGTCGCCGGAATGCGGGCCACTGACTTCGATGCCATCCTGCTGGCGGCAGGTTTCGATGGCAGGGATCATCTCTTCTGCTTCTTCAAAACCGAAGAGCGTGCCTTCGCCGCCGTGCGGATTGAGCGCCGCGACGGCAATACGAGGGCGGTCGAAGCCATAACGCCGCATCTCTCGATCTACCAGCCGGATCAACTTTTCCAATGCGGTTTTTTTGACGTAACTTGAAACTTCGGTCAGCGGGACGTGCGTCGTCAGCAGCGAAACACGCAG